>NZ_MLQM01000045.1:0-30170 GCF_001854525.1 Mycobacterium talmoniae | reverse complement strand
CCAAGGAGTACGGCGTGCCGATCGCGATCAAGGCGGCGTTCGGCGGCGGCGGCAAGGGCATGAAGGTGGCCCGCACCATCGAAGAGATCCCCGAGCTGTTCGAGTCGGCGGTGCGCGAGGCCACCGCGGCGTTCGGCCGCGGCGAATGCTTCGTGGAGCGCTACCTGGACAAGCCGCGCCACGTCGAGGCGCAGGTCATCGCCGACCAGCACGGCAACGTCGTCGTGGCCGGCACCCGGGACTGCTCGCTGCAGCGCCGCTTCCAGAAGCTGGTCGAGGAGGCCCCGGCGCCGTTCCTGACCGACGCGCAGCGCAAGGAGATCCACGAGTCGGCCAAACGGATCTGCAAAGAGGCCCACTACTACGGCGCCGGAACCGTCGAATACCTGGTCGGCCAGGACGGCCTGATCTCGTTCCTGGAGGTCAACACCCGGCTGCAGGTCGAGCACCCGGTCACCGAGGAGACCGCCGGCATCGACCTGGTGCGCGAGCAGTTCCGCATCGCCAACGGCGAGAAGCTGGACCTCACCGAGGACCCGGAGCCGCGCGGCCACGCCTTCGAATTCCGGATCAACGGCGAGGACGCCGGCCGCGGCTTTTTGCCCGCGCCCGGCCCGGTGACCCGGTTCGACCCGCCCAGCGGGCCCGGGGTGCGGCTGGATTCCGGGGTGGAGTCCGGTTCGGTGATCGGCGGCCAGTTCGACTCGATGCTGGCCAAGCTGATCGTGTACGGCGCCACCCGCACCGAGGCGTTGGAGCGCGCCCGTCGCGCCCTGCACGATTTCCACGTCGAAGGACTGGCCACGGTCATCCCGTTCCACCGCGCGGTGGTGTCCGACCCGGCGTTCATCGGCGACGAGGACGGCTTCACGGTGCACACCCGCTGGATCGAGACCGAGTGGGACAACACCATCGAGCCGTTCACCGGCGGCGAGCCGATCGACGTCGAGGACACCCTGCCGCGGCAGAAGGTGGTCGTCGAGGTGGGTGGCCGGCGGCTGGAGGTGTCGCTGCCCGGCGACCTGGCGCTCAACGGGGGCGGCGGTGGCGGTGCCAGCGGCGCCATCCGCAAAAAGCCCAAGCCCCGCAAGCGCGGCGCGGCGGCCGGTGCGGCGGCGTCCGGGGACGCGGTCACCGCGCCGATGCAGGGCACGGTGGTGAAGGTGGCCGTCGAGGAGGGCCAGGAGGTGTCCTCCGGTGACCTGGTGGTCGTCCTGGAGGCGATGAAGATGGAGAACCCGGTCACCGCGCACAAGGACGGTGTCATCACCGGCCTGGCGGTGGAGGCCGGCGCGGCCGTCACCCAGGGCACCGTGCTCGCCGAGATCAAGTAGCTCACCCGCCTACCTCCGCGAGTAACTTCGCCCGCGAGCGTGCACAAATGTACGCCAAACGGCCACTGCGGCTGGCATTTTGTGCACGTTCGCGACGGAGGTGAGTTGTGGATCCCATCGAAATCAACGCCGGCGCCTGGTATCTGCGGGCGCTGCGCGCCGACGACCGGGTCGACGACCGGCCGGCCCTGGCCGACCTGGGCGAAACCGACCCCGGCCACGTCACGCGCAGCGCCGCCGGCTGGGCGGCCGACACCGGCTACAGCTGGGCGGTGTGCGAGCCGACCACCGGTGAGCTGCTCGCCGAGGTGACGCTCGACCCGGTTTCCGGCCGGATCGGCACCCGGGCGCGGGCGGGTCACGCGGATGCCGCCGCCGCGGCCGAGTCCGCGGTGCGCCGGTTCGCCGCCGCGGCGTTGGGCGACTAGCGGCCGACGTGCCCCTCGGCCCGTAACCGGGCCACCATGTGCGGATAGTGCAGCTCGAACGCCGGGCGGGTGGAGCGGATCCGCGGCAGTTCGGTGAAGTTGTGCCGCGGCGGCGGGCAGCTGGTCGCCCACTCCAGCGAGTTGCCGTAGCCCCACGGGTCGTCGACGGTCACCGGTTCGCCGTAGCGGTAGCTGCGGAAGACGTTCCAGATAAACGGCAGCATCGACACGCCGAGAATCACCGCCCCGACGGTGGAGACGACGTTGAGCGGTTGGAAGCCGTCGGTGGGCAGGTAGTCGGCGTAGCGGCGCGGCATGCCGGCGTCTCCGAGCCAGTGCTGCACCAAGAAGGTGGTGTGAAACCCGATCAGGGTCAGCCAGAAGTGCAGCTTGCCCAGCCGCTCGTCCAGCAGCCGGCCGGTCATCTTCGGAAACCACAGGTAGACGCCGGCGAAGGTGGCGAACACGATGGTGCCGAACAGCACGTAGTGGAAGTGCGCGACGACGAAATAGCTGTCATGGACGTGGAAATCCAGCGACGGGCTGGCCAGCACCACCCCGGTCAACCCGCCCAGCAGGAAGGTGACCAGAAAGCCGAGCGAGAACAGCATCGGCGTCTCGAAGGTCAGCTGCCCCTTCCACATGGTGCCGATCCAGTTGAAGAACTTGATCCCGGTCGGCACCGCGATCAGATACGTCATGACCGAGAAGAACGGCAGCAGCACCGCGCCGGTGGCGAACATGTGATGCGCCCACACCGAGGCGGACAAAAACACGATCGCCCAGGTCGAATAGACCAGCACGGTGTAGCCGAAGATCGGTTTGCGGGAGAACATCGGGATGATCTCGGTGACGATCCCGAAGAACGGCAGCGCCACGATGTAGACCTCGGGGTGCCCGAAGAACCAGAACAGGTGTTGCCACAGGATCGGCCCGCCGTTGGCGCCGTCGTAGACGTGGGCGCCCAGGTGCCGGTCGGCGATCAGCGCGAACAGCGCCGCGGTCAGGATCGGGAAGGCCAGGAAGATCAGCACGCTGGTGCCCACAATGTTCCAGGTGAAGATCGGCAGCCGGAACATCGTCATCCCGGGGGCACGCATGCAGATCACCGTGGTGACCATGTTGACCGCGCCCAGGATGGTGCCCAGCCCGGACACGATCAGCCCCATCGCCCACAGATCCGCGCCGGGGCCCGCCGAGTGCAGCGAGTCGCTCAGCGGCGTGTAGCCGGTCCAGCCGAAGTCCGCCGCCCCGCCGGGGGTGAGGAACCCGCCCAGCACCATCAGTCCGCCGAACAGAAACATCCAGTAGGAGAAGGCGTTCAGCCGCGGGAACGCCACATCCGGGGCGCCGATCTGCAGCGGCAACACCAGGTTGGCGAACCCGAACACGATCGGGGTGGCATACAGCAGCAGCATGATCGTGCCGTGAATGGTGAACAGCTGGTTGTACTGCTCGTTGGACAGGAACTGCAGACCCGGTGTGGCCAGTTCGGCCCGCATCAGCAGCGCCATCAGCCCGGCGGTGAAGAAGAAACCGAACGCGGTCACCACGTACATCTGGCCGATCAGCTTGTGGTCGGTGGTGCTGATCAGCTGATACAGCACCGACCCGGGCGGGCGGTGCCGCGCCGGGAATGGGCGTCGCGGCTGTACCGGGGTCGGGATTGTCGCGGTCATGGGGACTACTTGGAGGCGGCCCGCAGCGCCGCCAATAGCGGCTCGGCGGCTTCCTTCAAGAATAGGTCCTGGGCGTCCCCGCCGATCTGGACTAGCGCAATATCGGTGAAGCCGGCCTCCCAGTAGGGGCGCACCGCGTCGACGATCGCATCCAGGTCGGGTCCGCACGGAATGCTGTCCGCGACGTCCTCGGGCCGGATGAACTGGGTGGCGGCCGCGAAACTGGCCGGGGTCGGCAGGTCCGCGTTGACCTGCCAGCCGCCGCCGAACCAGCGGAACTGGTCATGGGCGCGGTGCACGGCGGTGTCGCGGTCGGGATCCCAGCACACCGGCACCTGGCCGACCACCCGGCCGCTGCCGGCCAGCCCGGCCGCCTGGCGCGCGGTGTGCCAACCGTGCACCAGATCCTGGTCGGGCTGCACGGCGATCAGGTGATCGGACAGGGTGGTGAATTTCGCGATGCCCTTCTCGCCGGCCATCGCGACGGCCACCCCGACCGGCACCTCGGGCAGGTCCCACAGCCGCGCCAAATCCACCTGGAAGTAGTGGCCGCGCCAGTTCACCGTGCCGCCGTCGAACAACGCCCGGATGATTTCGATCGCCTCGCGCAGCATGTCCTGACGGCGCTGCACGGTGGGCCAGCCGTGGCCGACGACGTGCTCGTTGAGGTTCTCGCCGCTGCCCAACCCCAAGGTGAACCGGCCGTCGGAGAGGATCTGCACGGTGGCGGCCTGCTGCGCGACGATCACCGGGTGATACCGCACGGTCGGGCAGGTGACGTAGGAGTACAGATCCACCCGGTCGGTCGCCTGCGCGACCGCCCCCAGCACCGTCCAGGCGTTGGGCGCATGCCCTTGGGAGGTGAGCCAGGGACTGAAGTGGTCGCTGCACACTTCGAAGTCGAAGCCGCGTCGTTCGGCAGAAACGGCGTAACGGACAAGGTCTTTGGGCCCGCTCTGTTCGGTCAGCAGGGTGTAGCCAAATCGCGTCATACAGCACGGGTACCCGAGCCGCCCCGGCCCAAACCGGGCCTCGGTCAGCAGCGGGTCGCGGCGCGGATCCGACGCCGCTGCTCCTCGGTGTGACCCCGATCGGCTTTGCGACGCAGCCGCGCGGTGACCTCGTCCCTGTGTCGGTGGTCGCGTGAATTGTCCATAAAGATCCCCGTACTTCGTCGAAAGCGTCCCCGAGCGTGTACCCGACGACGCGCGAAGTCATGCAGCCAAACGCTCGGGCACCCAGATTGACGCGAGCGCGGCCGCTCCTCGCGGTTTTGCGCGTCCGCGTCAATCTCGAGGCGACAACGACCGCGGATCACCTAGTGTCGCAGCGGTTTCCAACATCAGCGCGTGCACGAACGCCTGCGGCAGGTTGCCGCGCAGCTGGCGTTGGCTCACGTCGTACTCCTCGGAGAACAAGCCGGCCGGACCGCAGGCGGACCGGTTGCGTTCGAAGTAGCGGATCGCCGCCCAGTCGTTGCCTTGTTGGTGTTCGGCCAGCGCCATCATGAACCCGCACAGCAAGAAGGCGCCTTCGGCATCGCCGAGGTCGCGTTGGTCGTGGCGGAACCGGTAGACATACTGTTCCACCGCGAGCTGGTCACGGACCGCGGCCAACGTGGCCACGGTGCGCGGATCGTCGGCGGGCAGCGCGCCCCGCACCGCCGGCAACACCAGGGATGCATCGACCCCGCCCAGTTCCGGGCTGCGGCGCCAGCATCCGCCCGCGTCGAGTCCATGCCGCGCGGTGTCGGCGAGGATGGCGTCGGCCAGCACGCTGTGCGCGGTGAGACCGGCGACCCGGTCGGCCAATTGGGCCACCGCGCGCAACCCGGCGACACAGGTCAACCGCGAGTGGGTCCAGTTGCGGTTGTCCAATTCCCAGATTCCCGCCTCGGCCTCCTGCCACCGCGCCTCGATCGCGGCCGCCACCAGGTCAATTGCTCGCCACCCGTCGGCCGGAAGGCGGTCGGCGCGGGCGGCGGCCGCCAGCAGTTGCAACGCATCTCCGAGGGCGTCGAGCTGGAACTGGCCGTTCACCCAGTTTCCGGTCTTATCGGTGCCGCCGGGGTAGCCGGGCAGGTCGAGCGTCGATTCATCGGGCACCGCGCCGCCGGAAGCAGTGTAGGCGGGTTTGAGGTGGGGTCCGTCGTCCAGCACCCGTGCGGTGACGAACTCGGTGGCCGCGTCGAACAGGTCGGTGGCACCGGCCACGGTGGCGGCCAGCCCCGCGTAGCACTGGTCGCGGATCCACACGTAGCGGTAGTCGTAGTTCTGGTTGGTGTGGGCCCGCTCCGGCAGGCTGGTGGTCGCGGCGGCGACCATACCGCCGGTGGTGCTGGTCAGTCCGCGCAGCACCGCCCAGGCGTGGGTGGCGTCGTGCGGCGCGATGGTGTCGGTCAGGTCCGGCCGGGCCCGCGCCCACGCGTTCGCGGTGGCCTCCCAGGCCAGATTCGGGTCGACCAAGCCGGCGGGTAACTCGTGCTCGGACAATTCGAAAACCAGGTCCTGGTGGCCGCCTTCGGGGATCGACAGTTCGGCGACCAGGACCGCACCGGCGCCGTGGACGCTGGGGAACGGGCGGGCCGCCGCACAACCGGCGAACCGCCAACGCAACGGCCCGCTGCGTCCGGTCCACACCCCGTCGTGGCAGCCGAGGTGGCCGCTGGCGTAGTGCCCGAACCCGGCGCGGGGTTCCAACATGACGGTGACCTCGGCGGTGCCCCGCACGGCGACGACGCGGCGCAGCACCACGACCCGGCCGGCGTCGGCCGGAAACGCCAGGGCTTCCCGGCATTCGATCTCGCCGTCGTTGGTGACCCAGTGACTGTGCCAGATCAGGCTGCCCGGCTCGTAGTAGCCGCCCCACACGTGCCGCCCCTGTTTGGGGGTGACGGTGTAGCCGCCCCCGCCGCCGATCAACGTGGCGAACACCGCGTCGGAATCCCAGCGCGGCGCGCACAGCCACGTCACTTCCCCGTGCGGACCGATCAGCGCGCCGCGTTCACCGTCGGCCAACAGCGCGTACTGGCGCAGCACCTGCGGCGGGAATGCCGCAAGAAGGTCGATGCACGCAGCGTCCGGCACAGTGAGCCCCTTCCTCGTCCACCGTTTCCCCCGGGCTCGGCACCTTCAAACGTCGTAGGGGGCGCGCGCTAGGCTGGGAGGCGCCCGTCACGCTGGGAGCAGCGGTATGACAACGACGACCCACACTGGCTCAAGCGCCTTCGTCCACCCGGCGCTGTTCTACCGCTCGCAACAGCAGTACCTCGATTGCCTGGTGCCGTTCATCGAGGACGCTTTGGCCGCCGAGTATCCGGTGCTGGCGGCGGTGCCAGAACCCAACTTGTCGGCGCTGCGTGACGCGTTAGGCGACGCCGCGGCCGCGACCACCCTGCTCGACATGGCACGGGGCGGACGCAACCCCGGCCACATCCTCGGTGGCGTGTTGGGCGCCTTCGCCGCCAAGCACGCGCCGCGGCCGGTGCGGATGATCGGCGAGCCGATCTGGGCAGGCCGGTCCCCCGATGAATACGCGGCGTGCGTACAGCATGAGGCACTGATCAACAAAGCGTTTGCCGGCCAAGATGTGGCGATCGTCTGCCCCTACGACACAAACACGTTGTCCCCCAGCGTGATTGATGATGCCCGCGCCACCCACCCGGTGCTGTGGGAACTCGGTTGTCCCCCGCAGGACAGCCCCTGCTTCGCGCCGGACGCGGTGTGGTCGCGGTACAACCAGCCGCTGCCGCGGGATCCCGCCGCGGCCAGCTACACAATCAACCAACTGGCCGATCTGAGCGCGGCACGCGCCTTCGCCGCCAAGTACGCGCGGTGGTTCGGTCTTGACGCGGACGGCATCGCCGACCTGCAGATGATCATCAGCGAGTTGGCGGCCAACAGTTTGCAGTACACCGCCGGGCCGTGCGCAGTGGCGCTGTGGCGGCACGACGGTCATTTGGTGTGCGAGGTCCGCGACTCCGGCTACCTCGACGACCCGCTGGCCGGGCGCCGGCCGATTGGTCGCGACGACACTCGGGGGCGCGGGCTGTTTGTGGTCAACGCGGTCGCCGACCTGGTGCGCGCCCATATCACCCCGGACGGCACCACCGTGCAGGCTCAGCTTCGGCTGAGCGGCTAGATCTGCTGACCCGCCATCGCGGCCAGCAGTTCGGCCAGGTGTACGGCCTCCTTGTCGCCGTCGCCGAATTCGTGGATCTGGGTGCGGCAACTGAAGCCGTCGGCCAGGACCACCGCCCCTGGGTCGGCGTCGCGGATCGCCGGCAGCAGCACCCGTTCCGCGCAGGCCTTGCTGACCTCCAGGTGTCCCGGCTCGAAGCCGAAATTGCCGGCCAGGCCGCAACATCCAGCTCCCAACTGTTCGACCTCGACGCCCGCATCGTGCAGCAGGTCGGTGTCGGCGTCGAAGCCCAACACCGCGTGCTGGTGACAGTGCACCTGCGCCAACGCTTTCCTGGGGACGTCACCGCGCGGCGGCCGGTAACCGGGGGTGTGCCGGGTCAGCAGTTCGGCCAGCGTCACGGTCTGGTCGCGTAACCGCAACACATCCTGGTCGTCGGGGAACAACTCGGCGGCGTCGGAACGGAATACGGCCGTGCAACTGGGTTCTAGCCCCACCACCAATCCGCCGGAGCGCAGGTGCGGCGCCAGCGCGGACACCGTGCGGGCCAGCACCGCCTTGCCGGTGCGCAACTGGCCGGTGGAGATCCAGGTGAGTCCGCAGCACAGCCGTGGCCGCGGCAGCGTCACCCGCCACCCGGCGTCCTCCAGCACCGCGACCGCGGCCCGGCCCACCTGCGGATGGAAGCAGTCGGTGAAGGTGTCCGGCCACAGCAGCACGCTGCCGCGGCGGCCCCCGGGTCCGGGTTCTGGTCGGGCGGCGAACCATTGCCGCAGGGTTTGCGTCGCGAACCGCGGAATGTCCCGGTTTTCTAGGCCGGCGGCCGCCACCGCGGCCCGCCGCAACAGCGGCGCGTGGGTGACGGCGTTGGCCAGTCGCCCCATCCGGGCCGCGGTCACCAGCCGCGCCGCGACCGGCAGCCACCCCATCGACAGGTCCGCGCGGGGGCGGGCCCAGGGCCGGCCCGCGTAGTAGTGCGCCAGGAATTCGGCCTTGTAGGTGGCCATGTCGACGTTCACCGGGCAGTCGGACTTGCAGCCCTTACACGCCAGGCACAGATCCAGCGCGTCTTTGACCGCGGTGGACCGCCATCCGTCGGTGATCGGCCCGTCGCCGTGCCCGTTGAGCATCTCGAACAACAGCCGCGCCCGGCCGCGGGTGGAATGCCGTTCCTCCAACGTCACTTGGTAGGACGGGCACATCACCTGCCCGCCGCTGGTGTCGTGCTGGCGGCATTTGCCCACCCCGACGCATCGGTTGGCGGCCCGCACGAAGGAGCCGTCGTCGTGCGGGTAGTGGAAATGCAGATCCTGCGGTGCCGCCGGGGCCCAGGTGGCGCCCAGCCGCAGGTTGGCGTCCAGCGGATGCGGATCCACCACCTTGCCTGGGTTCATCCGGTTCTGCGGGTCGAAGATGTGCTTGAGTTCGCCGAACGCGGCCATCAGCCGCTCCCCGTACATCCGGGGCAGCAATTCACCGCGGGTCTGCCCGTCGCCGTGCTCGCCGGACAACGACCCGCCGAGTTCGGTCACCAGGTCGGCGGCGCGCTCCAGGAAACGACGGTAGGTAGCGACCCCGTCGGCGGTGAACAGGTCGAACGGGATCCGGGTGTGGATACAGCCCTGCCCGAAATGCCCGTAGAGGCTGGGCCCGGTGTCGCTGCTGTAGCCGAATTCCTCGTAGAGGGCCTGCAGCCGGCGCAGGTACTCCCCGAGCCGCTCCGGCGCGACCGCCGAATCCTCCCATCCCTCAAAGGTGTCCCGGTGTCCGGGGACGTGTGCGGTGGCCCCGAGGCCGCCCTCCCGGACCTGCCACAGCTCGTCTTCGATCGCCGGGTCCTCCAGGAACGACACGTCGGGGGCGTGCTCGCTTTCGTGCAGGCCGTCCAGCAGCCGCTGCCCCTGCGCGTCGGCCTCGTCCTGGTCGTGGGCGCCGAACTGCACCATCAGATACGCCGGACCCTTGGGCAGCTTTTCCAGCGCCTGCGGGTTGAGGTGCTGGATCTTCTCGTCTTTGATCAGTTTGGCGTCCAAGCCCTCCAAGGCGGTCGGCTCATACTTCAACACCGCCGGCACCGCGTCGCCGGCCCTATCCACGCTGGGATAGCCCAGCACCACCAGGGTCCGCTTCTCCAGCACCTCCACCAACTGCAGTTCGGCGCGCAGCACCGTCACCAGGGTGGATTCGCTGCCGACTAGCAGCCCGGCCACGTTGAAGTTGTTCTCCGGCAACAACGAATCCAGGTTGTAGCCCGACACCCGCCGGGGGATCTGCGGAAAGCCGGACCGGATGTCGTCGGCGAACTCGTCGCGCAGCCGCCGCAACCGCCGATACACGGTGGCCCGCAGATCACCGCGGGCCTCAATGCGGGCGAATTCCTCGTCGCTGGTTTCGCCGCACCAAAACCGGGTGCCGTCGTAGAGCAGCACCTCGAGCCGGGCGATGTTGTCGACCACCTTGCCGACGCGTTGCGCCGTTGAACCGCAGGCGTTGTTGCCGATCATCCCGCCGAGGGCGCAGTTGGCGTGCGTGGAGGGCTCCGGGCCGTAACGCAGACCGGTGGGGCCCAGTTGCCGGTTGAGTTCATCGAGGACGATGCCGGGCTGCACCACGCAGCGCCGTGCATCGGCGTCCACCGATTCCAACCGGTGACAGTATTTGGAGAAGTCGAGCACCACCGCGGTGTTGGTGCATTGGCCGGCCAGGCTGGTGCCGCCGCCCCGCGCCAACACCGGTGCCCCGCACTGCCGGGCGACCGCAACCGCATCGACGGCCGCCTCCGGGGTGCGGGGCACCACCACCCCGATCGGCACCTGCCGAAAATTGGAGGCATCGGTGGCGTAGGCCGCCCGGCTGCCATCGTCGAACCTGACCTCCCCGTCGACCCGGTCAACCAGCATGCCTTGCAATCGCGCCACGTCGACCTGCACCGCCCGCCGCTCCCTTCGTCGTCCCGGTGGGACTACCCCGCATCGACCGCGTTTATGCGAACTGCAATCACCGGTTTGGTCAGCGGCCCCGCCGGGGTACCCGCCGACGTGACCATTGCACCGATTCGGAATGAACCGGCGCTGCCGGCCGGCTACGGACCGCTGTCGACAACGGTCCACA
Organism: Mycobacterium talmoniae; assembly: GCF_001854525.1. NCBI lineage: Bacteria > Bacillati > Actinomycetota > Actinomycetes > Mycobacteriales > Mycobacteriaceae > Mycobacterium > Mycobacterium talmoniae. The sequence continues at coordinate 19,478 of NZ_MLQM01000045.1, read as the reverse complement.
ACTGGCTCACCGGACCCGCACCCCATGTCAGCGACTTCGACGGGCTGGCGAGCAACGCCGACCCCTACGGTCTGGATCTGCAGCTGGCGCTGTATCTGTGCTACGAGCTGCACTATCGCGGGTTCGCCGGTGTCGACCCGACCTGGGAGTGGAATCCCAGCCTGTTGCAGCTGCGCGCCCAACTCGAGCAGTTATTCCTCGCCGGGGTGCGTCGTGACGTCGGTCCGATCCCGCCGCACACCACCGCCGCCGACGAAATGGACGCGCTGAGCGTCGAACCCGTCGAGGGCACCGGGCTGTCCTGGTATCTGCGGGACGCCGGAACCTGGCCGCAGATGCGCGAATACTTCGTGCACCGGTCGTTGTACCACCTCAAGGAGGGCGATCCGCACGCCTGGACCATCCCCCGGCTGATCGGCCAGGCCAAGGCGTCGTTCGTGGCGGTCGAATTCGACGAGTACGGGGCCGGGCGCGGCCCACGAATTCACCAGCAGCTGTTCGCCGACCTGATGGCCGCGGCCGGGCTGGATCCAAACTATCTGGCCTATCTCGACGCGGTGCCGGCCGAGTCGCTGGCAGTGGTGAACCTGATGTCGTTGTTCGGGTTGCACCGGCGCTGGCGGGGCGCCGCGATCGGGCATTTCGCGTCGACGGAGATCACGTCCCCGCCCGGTTCGCGCCGGCTGGTCGCCGCATTGGCCCGGATGCAGGCACCGGAACCGTGCGTGGCGTTCTACCGCGAGCACGTGGAAGCCGACGCGGTGCACGAACAGGTGGTGCGCACCGACGTGGTCGGCGACTTGATCGCCCGGGAGCCGCAGTTGCAGTCCGATGTGGTGTTCGGGATCCGGGCCCGCGAGGTGGTCGAGGACCGCCTCGCCGAGAAGATGCTGACCTCGTGGCGGGAGGGGCGCACGTCGTTACGCGGACCCTTGGACTGACCGGCAGCGCCGATGGCTGGTGTCGCACAGCGGGTAGTTCTTGCTGCGTCCGCAGGCGCAGATGGCCACCATGAAGCGGTCGGATTCGACGACGCCGTCGGGGGTCTCGATGCGCGCCGGGCCGGACACCAACACCGGGCCGTTACGCACCACGCGCACGTGCGTCATTGCCGCCGCTCCTCCTCATCGCTCTGCTCTGCGTCGTCGTCGGCGGGTGTCATGGCTTATCCGCCCGGATGACGACCAGCTGCTCTTCCCGGCAGCCACGCTGGATGCGGCCGGTGCGCTCCAACCAGGCCGCGTGCGCCGACAGCACCGGGCCGAACGGAATCACCTGCGAGGCCACGATTTCGGCCTCCAGCCGGGCCGACCGCAGCAACGCCAACGACCGGGGCACGTTGGCGAACACCGACTGCACCAGCAGCAGGGATCCGCCACCGCACAGCAGGCGGGTGGCCGATACGCACAGCGGGTCGAGCACGGCCCGGCCGTCCACACCGCCGTTCCACGACCATTCCGGGCCGCCGGCAGTCGGGATCGGGCCGGCGTCGGCGGGGGTGGGCACATACGGCGGATTGGACACGATGACCTCAAACGGCGGATCGCCCAATGCGCGGGTCCAGGGGCCTTCCCGGATTTGCACGTCGACCCCGGCGTTGCGGGCGTTGCTCCGCGAGCACCGCACCGCCCGCGGGCAGATGTCGAAGGCGGTGACACTGGCCGCCCCCAGTTCGGCCGCGGCGATCGCGACGATGCCGCTGCCGGTACACAGGTCCAGCACGCGGCGGTGCCGGGCCAAGTCGGCGCGCTCCAGCGCGGTGATCAACAGCCGTGAATCTTCCTGCGGCGCATAAACACCGTCGACGGCCAGGGTGTCGCACCAGCGGGGGCCGGTGGTCAGCGTAGTCACCCGGCGGGTTTACCCGGTACCGACCAGAAGCAAACCGCGCCGTGCGGTTTACCCATCCCCCCAACGGGTAAAGAGCCCCTATGGGCAAACCGCAAGTGGTGGTGGTCACCGGTGCGAGCGCGGGAATCGGTCGGGCGGTGGTGCGGTTGCTGGCGAAACGCGGTGCCCGCATCGGCTTGCTGGCCCGCGGCGCCGCCGGCCTGAACGCGGCGGCCGCCGAGGTCCGCGCGGCCGGCGGGGGGACGCTGCCGATCCCTACCGACGTGGCCAACTACGACGAGGTCGATGCGGCCGCAACTCAGGTGGAGGAACGGTTCGGCCCCATCGATGCCTGGATCAACGTCGCGTTTACGTCGTTGTTTGCGCCGTTCGCGGTGATCGGCCCCGACGAATACCGTCGCGTCACCGATGTGACGTATCTGGGGTTCGTGTACGGCACCATGGCCGCACTGCGGCGGATGCGCCCGCGCGACGCCGGGGTCATCGTGCAAGTCGGCTCGGCGTTGGGCGTGCGTGCGATCCCGCTGCAATCGGCCTACTGCGGCGCCAAGCACGCGGTCAACGGGTTCACCGAATCGCTGCGGACCGAACTGCTGCACGATAAAAGCAAGGTCCGGATCACCGTGGTGCAGATGCCGGCGGTGAACACCCCGCAGTTCTCCTGGGTGCGCTCCCGGCTGGACAAGCATCCGCAGCCGGTGCCGCCGATCTACCAGCCCGAGGTCGCGGCCCGCGGTGTGATGCACGCCCTGGATCATCCGCGGCGCAAACAGTACTGGGTCGGCGCCAGCACCGTGGGCACCATTCTCGGCCAGCGGCTGGCTCCGGCGCTGCTGGACCGTTACCTGGCCCGAACCGGGTACGACTCGCAGCAGACCGACCAACCGGTGAGCCCGGATCGGCCCGCCAACCTGTGGGAGCCGGTAGACGAAGGCGACGACTACGGCGCGCACGGCGTCTTCGACAGCCGGTCCCACCCGCGCTCCGCCCAGCTTTGGGCCAGCCGGCATCGCCGCTCGCTGCTGGGCGCTGGCCTGCTGACGACCGCGGCGTTGGCGGCGTCGTACGGGGCCGCCCGGGTCGCCGCCGCACCGCCAGATTGAACTCATGTAGAAAAAGGTCGAGTGGCCCCCTGCGTGACGTCAATCTCGCGTGACGGGTCCGATGACCATCACGGCGCATCCCTTAGGTGGGGGTCTTGTGGCGCGGGATGAACTCCTGGACCTTGACCTTGATGCCCTCCTTGATGAGACCAAACGCGTCCTCATCACCCTTGAGCACCGCGGTGGCGGCGCTTTTCATCTGCTCGAACGTGGCATGCGGCGGCACCGGCGGGATATTCGGGTCACAATGCACATCGAGCACCGTGGGCCGGTCGGCACCCAGCGCCCGCTCCCACGCCGAGGGGATCTGGCCGGGATCGGTCAGCGTAGCCGAAGCCAAGCCCAGGCTGTCGGCGAACTTGGCGTAGTCCACACTCGGAATTGTCTGCGACTCAGGAAATTTCGGCGCACCGGCCATGGCGCGCATCTCCCAGGTCACCTGGTTGAGGTCATTGTTGTGCAGCACCGCGACGATCAGCCTCGGATCGGCCCATTCCTGCCAGTAGTTCGCGATCGTGATCAGCTCTGCCATCCCGTTCATCTGCATCGCGCCGTCGCCGCTGAACACGATCACCGGGCGGTCCGGGTGGGCGAACTTGCCGCCGATGCCATACGGGACGCCGGGGCCCATCGTGGCGAGGTTGCCCGACAACGAGCCACGCATGTTGCCGCGAAACTTCAGATTGCGCGCATACCAGTTCGCCGACGATCCCGAATCGGCGGTGACGATCACGTCGTCGGGCAGCTTCGGGGACAGTTCGGAAAACAACCGCATGGGGTTGAGCGGTTCGGCGTCCACCTCGGCTTCCATCGCCATCGTTTCCCACCAGCGCCGCACATTCTGCTCGACGGTGTCCCGCCAGGAGCGGTCGGACTTGCGTTGGATCAGCGGGATCAGCGCGCGCGCCGTGGCCGCCGCGTCCCCGACCAGGTTGACCTCGTTGGGATAGCGCATCCCGATCAACGCGGGGTCGATGTCGATCTGCACGCCGCGCGCCTGGTCGTAGCCGGGCAGGAACTGGGTGTAGGGAAAGCTCGAGCCGATGGTGAGCAGCGTGTCGCAGTCGCGCATCAGCTCGTAGCTCGGGCGGGTGCCCAGCAGTCCGATGGCGCCAGTCACCCAGGGCAACTCGTCGGACAGCACGTCCTTACCGAGCAGCGCCTTGGCCACTCCCGCACCCAGCAGGTCGGCCAGCTCGGTGACCTCCTCGACCGCCCCTCTGGCGCCGCAGCCGACCAGCATGGCAACGCGCTCGCCCGCGTTGAGCACCTCGGCGGCCCGCTGCGACCCGTCGGGTGCGGGCCCGATGTCGGGCCACTCGAACCCGAGGCTGGACGGCACCATCTTGAACGCGTGTGTCGGCGGAGAATATTCGAGCTCCTGCACATCGGCGGGGATGATGACCGCCGTGACCGTGCGTTTGGTCAGCGCGGTGCGGATGGCGCGGTCCAGCACATTGGGCAGTTGCTCGGGGACCGTCACCATTTGGACGTACTCGCTGGCCACATCCTTGTACAGGCTCATCAGATCGACTTCTTGCTGATACGAACCGCCCATCGCGCTGCGATTCGTCTGCCCGATGATGGCCAGCACCGGCACCCGGTCGAGCTTGGCGTCGTAGAGGCCGTTGAGCAGGTGGATCGCGCCCGGACCCGACGTCGCTGCGCACACCCCGAGCCGCCCGCTGAACTTCGCGTAACCGACCGCTTCGAATGCGCACATCTCCTCATGCCGGGCCTGCACAAACTTCGGCTTGTTGTCGGCACGTCCCCAGGCGGCCAGCAGACCGTTGATCCCGTCTCCCGCGTAGGCGAAAACCTTGTCGATCTCCCAATCGCGCAGCCGTTCCAATACGAAGTCGGAAACCAAAGCGCTGGCCATTACACACCTCTTTCCACAGCGAGCGGACGTTCAAGGGGGGTATTACCCACAACACGGCGGCCTTAGACGCACTGCCGCCAACTCGGCGCTCACCCCGGCCCCTCAAACCGCCCGCCGGGCCACGCGGCGGCCGGCGCTGCGCGCGGCACGCAGGTCGGCGACGAACTGCCGATAGGTTTCCTCGCGCTGATCACTGCGGTCGCGCACCACCGCCGATGGGTGCACGGTGGCCACCACCATCGGCCGCTGCCGCACCCGCAGCTCAACCTCCGCGGGCAGGTCGAGCACCTCGCCGCGTCCGGTGGAGACCCGAAACGCCGTTCCCAGCAAGGCTTGGGCCGCGGTCGCGCCCAGGCACACGATCACCTGCGGCCGCACCGCCTCGATCTCGGCGATCAGCCAGGGCCGGCATGCGACGACCTCGGTGCGGCTGGGCTTCTGGTGGATCCGCCGCTTGGTCTCCTTGCGGGTGAACTTGAAGTGCTTGACGGCGTTGGTCTGATAGGTGCGCTCCGGGTCGATGCCGGCCGCGTCGAGGGCGCGGGCCAGCAGCCGCCCGGCCGGACCCACGAACGGGTGTCCTTGGCGGTCCTCCTGATCACCGGGCTCCTCGCCGACCAGCATCAGCGGTGCATCGCGGGGACCTTCGCCGAACACGGTCTGGGTGGCGTTCTCATAGAGCGTGCAGCCCCGGCACCCGCTGGCGGCGTGCCGCAGCGCCGGCAGCGTCCGATTCTCCGGCAGGTAGCGCCCCGCCCCCGGCGCTTTGGTGGTCGCCATCGTCGGGCCTCGGGCTTACGCGGCGAACTCGGGCGCGACTTCGGATTCCCAGAAGTCGAAGAACCGGTCCTGGTCGGGCCCGATTTGTTGGACATACACCTCGTCGAAGCCGGCCTCGGTGAAGTCGCGGATCCGGTCCAGGTACAGCTTGGCGTCTGGGCCGCAGGGCACCGCCTGCTCCACCGCGGAGGCCGGAACCAGGCTGGACGCCTGTTCGAAATGCGTTGGGGTGGGCAGTATCTGACCAAGTTCGCCGGGCAGCTGTTCGGTGGACCACAGTTCGTGGGCGGTGCGCAGGCCGTCATCCTTGCTGCCGGCGTAGCACACCTTGAAGCCGGCTTGGGTGGGTTTACCGGCCCCGCCGCCGCCGCGAAATTCCGTCACCAGTTCGGCCGAGGGCATGGTGCACACAAAGCCGTCGCCGATCCGCCCGGCCAACTGGGCGGCGGCCGGCCCGTACCCGGAGATGTAGATCGGCGCCGGCTCGGCCGGCAGCGTGTACAGCCGGGCGTTTTCCACCGTGTAATACCGGCCGCGGTGGTTGACCTGTTCGCCGGTGAACAGGTCCTTGATCACCGCCACCGCCTCCTCGAGCATGTCGCGCCGCACCGCCGACGTCGGCCAGTGCTGGCCGGTGATGTGCTCATTCAACGCCTCCCCGGTGCCCACCCCCAGGGCGAAGCGGCCCTCGAGCTGGGCGGCGCTGGTGGCGGCCGCCTGCGCGACGACCGCCGGGTGGATGCGCATGATCGGACAGGTGACGGCGGTGGTGACCGGCAGCGAGCACGCCTGGGACAGCGCCCCGATGACCGACCAGACGAACGGGCTGTGGCCCTGCCGGTCGGTCCACGGGTGGAAGTGATCCGAAATCCACAGCCGTTGGAACCCAGCGGCCTCGGCCCGAACCGCTTGACGGACCAACTCGTTGGGATGGAATTCCTCGCAGGACAAAAAGTAGCCGAGTGTCGTCATGACCTGGGGCATACCCCGCGTGCCCGCGATTAATCGCCGCGGCCGGCGGGTAGCCCACGGACGTCCGAGAAATACCGCAACGGATGGGAGACGCGATGACTGCAGAAACCGGTCAGGTCACCGGCACCAAGGACCGCGACTACGACCTGATTTGGTTCGTCGAGACCTGCCTGGACAACGCGCTGCGGATGGACACCTACATCGCGGACGCGGACCGCACCGGCGACGCCGAATTGGCCGACCTGTTCCGGCGCGCCCAAAACGCCAGCCGCAAGGGCGCCGAAGAGGGCAAGTCGCTGCTCACCCAACGGCTGCGCGGCTGACCAGCATGCCGGACCGGCCGCTGCTGCGGGGCTGTGCCGTCGTTGCCACCGCGGCCGCCCTGGGCGCCGCGGGCTGTTCGTCGCCGGGCGCCACGCTGGAGCGCTCCCCCGAGGTGGTGGTGACCGCGCTTGAGGCGCCCCTGCACGACCCGGTCTGGTCCTATCGGCGGCACACGCTGGTGGGGCTGACCGACGATCACCGAGTGGCCGAGGTCGCCAACCCGGCCCGACCGGATGCGATCCGCACCCGGGTGTCGGCGCCGATGGACGCCGGGCGCAACCTGCAGATCAGCCAGAAGGACGACGCGACGGTGTTCGTGCCGCAGCCCCAGCACGGCACCGTCGCCGTCGTCGACCTGGCCAGCCTGACCGTCCTGGAGGAGTTCGATGCTGGACCGGCGCCGGCCTACCTCTCCGAGGACGCCGGGCAACGGGTGCTACTGGCGTTGGCCGCCGACGGATCGTCGGTGACCCCGGTGGATCAGTACGGCTGGAAGAAACTGCCCACCGCGCCGGTCAGCGGCGCCCCGGCAGAGTTCATTGACGGCGCCAACCGCGGCCGCGCGATCGACTACCACCTGTACGGACCGTCGGGAATCCACTACTACAAGGGGCCGTCGTCGCCGCCCAAGGAGCGCGGCAGCCTGGCGATGGACGTCGTCGCCGCCGCCGGTGACGGCACCAAGGTGACCCGCAGCTACGTCGCCGCCCGCGACCAGGGGGTGCTGTACGCGGTGGATTCCGGCCGGGGCGGCGAGGGCCTGGAAGTGGTGGGCACGGCCCGGTTACCGTCGGCGCCGATCCGGTATCTGGGCACCGATGACACCCGGGTGTACGCCGCCACCGACCACGACGTGGTGGTGTTCGAAGCGGCCAGCGTCACCGGCTACCGGCAGCACACCATCCCGATCGTTTCGGTGATCGACTACCGCAGCGGACTGCCGGCCGGGGCGAAGTCGGCGCCGCTGTCCGGGATGGCGGTCGGCCCGCACCGGGTGTACCTGACCCTGGCCGGGCAGGCGCATCTGGTCAGCGTGACCAAGCCGCGGTTGTGAGGGAGGTCCGATGAGCGCCGCGCCACAACAGCACGAGGCCACGATCAGCATCGACGATGACGTGGCGGTGCTCACCGAGCAGATCGACGCGCTCAAGCGCCTGGCTGAGCAGGACACGGTGAGCGCCGAACAGATCTACGACATCAGCATCCGGTGGGGCACGGCGCTGGCCGGGCGGCTACCCCGGCTGGTCTACTACAGCTCGCTCGGGGCGCTCGCCGACACCGACCAGCGACGGTTTGGGGAACTGTGCGACGAGCTTTCGGCGCTGACACCGCTGGTCACCAAGTGGGGGCTGGCTCGTCCCGTATTGCCAGAGACGCCGACCGCTTCCGCCGGGTGAGCGAAGGGAGAACACCGATGGCACAACACGACGCGTCGTCCCCGTACCAGCCCGACCCCGGCGATGCGGTGAACCCGGATGTCGCCGCGGGCGTCGGCGCGGAGGACGTGGACGAGGAACGGATCGGCCTGGACCCGCTCGAAGAGGGCATGGATCCCCCGGAACGGTGGACGGGCAGCGACCGGTTCGGGGTGAGCGCCGACGAACAACGCGAGGGCGAAAGCCTGGAGCAACGGCTCGAGCAGGAGGAGGCCGACGTCTGGGTCGACGAAGCCCAGCAGCCCGAGCCCGACCTGAGCCGGCAACAAGCCGACGAGGCCGGTGGCTCGGTGGCGCGCGGGCTGCGCACCCCCGACGACGCCGGATGAAGCTGGCGCCGATTGTGCGGTTTCATACGCGATATGCCTGGCAGGCGTATGGATTCGCACAGTCACGAACGCTCTGGCCCGCGACGACCCCGCTACCCGCGCGGCCCGGTCGTTTGGACTGCCGACGCGCCGATCTCCTGCACCAGCCCCGAGCAAAAGGCGGGCAGGTCATCGGGTTTGCGGCTGGACAGCAGTGTCGACGGGCCAGCATCGCAGCGGACGAACTCGGCGTCGACCCAGTCCCCGCCGGCGTTGCGGATGTCGGTCTGCAGACTGGGCCACGACGTGATCCGGCGACCGGCAACGACATCCGCCTCGATCAACGTCCACGGCCCGTGGCAGATCACCGCCACCGGCTTGCCCGCATTGAAGAACTCCTTGACGAAGGCCACCGCGCGCGGAGCGGTGCGTAACGCGTCGGGGTTGGCCACCCCGCCGGGCAGCACCAACGCGTCGAAATCGTCGGCGGACACGTCGTCGACGATCCGGTCGACGTCGAATTGATCGCCGCGATCGAGGTGGTTGAACGCCTGCACGGTCCCGGTATCTGTCGACACCAGCGTGGCTTCCCCGCCGGCGGCGGTGACTGCCTGCCACGGTTCGGTGAGCTCAACCTGTTCGGCGCCCTCGGGCGCGACCAGAAAAGCGACCTTGCGGCCCTGTAGCGGTGTGGACATGAGATCCCCTTATCTGTGTGTGGTCTCGCAAGGGAATACCCGACTATCGGCGCAACTAACCGGTAGCGGGCGCGTCGCCGGACTGAGCGGTGCCCGGTGGACCGCCAGTGCTATCGCGGGTGGTATCAGGTTGCCGCAGTGGAGATTTGGTGGTTATCCACAGTTGCGGATTCATCCACAAATTGCCGAATCCGGACTGACATTCGCACATTTGTTCGGTAGACTCTGTGGTATGGCTCACACGGATCAGGTGCAACTCCCCGCACAAGCGGCACGCGCCCAGATCCGCGCCGACCTCGACCTCATCGACGCCGCCCACGCACGGTTGCGCGCCGCCGACACCGACCTAGTCGGCAACGCGTTTCGCGTCGAAATGGCCGACCGGCTCGAAACCCAACACCGCCTCAACCGCGGCCTGTCCTACCGGGTGTTCGGCGAAATCGCCGACCCCGCCGACGGACCCCTCGACCCCGCGCTGCCCCCAGCGCTGAGCATCCAAGACCTGCTCTGGAAACGGCTGCGCATCCCCCGCCCCGAAATCCGGCGCCGCTTCCGGCTAGCCGCCCGCATCTGCCCGCGCCGCAGCCTCACCGGACCACCCCTACCCCCGCAACTACCCGAGCTCGCCGCCGCGGTCGCAGCCGGACACCTCGGCGACGACCACATCACCGCCATCACCAAAGCCCTCGACCACCTCCCGACCACCACCACCCCCGACCAACGCGACACCGCCCAACACGCCCTGGTCGGCCACGCCAAACACCAAGACGCCCCCTTCGTGACCGCCGTCGGCAACGCCATCCGCGACGTCATCAACCCCGACGGCGACTACACCGACGACGACCGCGCCCGGCGGCGCAGCCTCACCCTGGGCCCACAAGGCCCCGACGGCATGAGCCGGCTCACCGGCTGCCTCGACCCCGAAACCCGCGCCTACCTCGAAGCCATCTTCGCCGCCGTACGCCCCGGCCACCACCAACCCAACACCCCAACAGATGGCGCCCAACCCCGCGACCTGCGCACCGCCGCACAACGCCGCCACGACGCCCTCAAACTCGCGCTACGCCACGCCCTGCAAACCCAAGGCTTAGGCACCCACCGCGGCATACCGCTCACCGTCATCGCCACCACCACCCTGGCCGACCTCAACCAAGCCATCCACGCCATGAGCGACCCCACCATCCCCATGCCGCCCCCCGCGCGCACCGGCGGCGGCTCAAGGCTGCCCATGCGCGACCTGATCCGCATGGCCGCCAACTCCATCCACTACCTCGCCGTATTCGACAACCACTCCCACCGCCCGCTCTACCTCGGCCGCAGCCGCCGCATCGCCACCCTGGATCAGCGCATCATCTGCTACGCCCGGGATCGTGGCTGCACCCGACCCAACTGCACCGAACCCGGCTACCACTGTGAAGTCCACCACGCCAACGACTGGAGCAAAGGCGGCCGCACCAACGCCGACGAACTGCACTTCGCCTGCGGCGGCGACCACACCGGCGCCACCAACGGCCACTACACCACCACCATCACCAACACCGGCCGCCTCGCCTGGACCGACGGCACCACCCCACCAGAAATCAACCACCTCCACCACCCCGAAGAACTCCTCCACAACAACGACGACGACGACCCCTAGCGCCGCTACAGCCGGCGAAACTCGTTTTCGTGCAAGACGACTCCGGTGCGCGGCCGGGCGCAGTCGCGGCTGCGGCAGGTCAGCGCGATCATGTAGGCGTCGGTGTCTTCATCGAGGAACAGAAATCCCAGATACAGCGCGGCGCCGACCTCGAATTCCGTGCCGCCGCAGCTGTCGCAGTGTCCCTTTTTCGCGGCGATCTGGTCGAGGACGCGGTGCCGCTCAGGCGAATCCAGTTCGATGAGCTCGGGACGAACCATCACCTCGTCGGGCACGGGCGGCATCTCAGATCTCCACGTCCTTGTCGTAGTGGATGTTGTCCTCCCGCCAGCCGCCCAAGCCGTGGCCGATGCCGGCGAAGTCGTTGACCAACTCGATCTGGTTGATCCATTTGGCCATCTTGAAGCCCACCTGGGTTTCCACCCGCAGCCGCAGCGGCGCACCGTGTTTGATCGGCAGCGGCCGGCCGTTCATCTCGTAGGCCAAGATGGTCTGCGGCTTATGGGCGAGTTCGAGATCCATCACTTCGTAGAACTGTCCCGTCCCGTCCGCGCTGGGTTCGTCGCGGCCACAGTCCTGCATGGTCAAAAAGCAGATGTACCGTGCCTGCGGCAGCGGTCGCACCTCGGCCAACAGCCGACTCAGATGGATCCCGCTCCACTCCCCGATGCTGCTCCAGCCCTGCACGCAGTTGTGCAGGACACGCTGGCTCTGTGGTTCACCCAGCGCCCGCAGCGCCGACAGATCCAGGGTGACCGGGTTTTCCACCAGGCCGCCGACCCGCAGCCGCCAGTCGACGAAGTTGTGCACCGCCATCACCTTGTACTCGGTGGTGCAGGGCGGTTTGCCGTTGACCCGATGTTCCTCGGACAGCCTGCGGGCCGGGTAGTTCTGCCGGGAGTTCAACGGCCGCAACAGCACCAGCCGTGCCCCGGTGACGATCCACCCGAGGATGCGGCGCACCTGCACGGGTCGGCGCAGGCTCCACTGGGTGGCGGCCACGTGGATGGCGATCACCGCGCCGATGATCAGCAGCGACAGCGTCGTCGCCCAATAGATGTTGCGGACCGAGCCGAAGATCATCAACGCGGTCAGCTGCCCCCAGCTCCAGAAGAAGATCATCGACAGGTGGATCACGATGAACACCAAAAACGCCACCAGGCCCAGGAAATGCAGGCTGCGCGCCCATTGCCGGCCACCCCACATCCGCACATACCAGGGGAACCGGGCCTCGATCGCCGGTGATTGCGCGGCCCCGGTCAGGATCATGAACGGCGCGAGCACGAAGACCACCCCGGCGTAGGCCAGCTTCTGCACCGCGTCCAACGGTTCTCCGGGCAGCAGCGGCGGCAGGTTGAACGTCATGTAGGTAACGATGTCGTTCCACGCCTCCGAGAAGATGGACCACGAATACGGCCAGTACCGGTGCCACTGCCCGGTGGCGAATAACAGGATGTAGTAGGACAATCCGACCAGGATCCAGCCGATCACCGCGAAGAAGTGCCAGTGCCGCCCCATGCCCAGTTTCTTGTGGCCGGGCAACGCGACCAGTGAACTGTAGTGCTCCTCTTCATCGAGGGTGTCGTAGATCTTGTCGGTCGGCATCACCTTGGGGGTGAACCGCGCCCACTCGGTGCCCGGCTTGCTGTCCTCGTTCCAGTACAGCTTGGGGTGCGTGCCGAGGATCTCAATTCCGCTGCGGATGACCAGCGTGACGAACAGCAGATTGAGCCAGTGATCCACCCGCAGCCATACCGGGTAGTCCAGCGTTGTCATCTCAGTCCCGCCAGTTCTGCCGTTGCGGATAGGCGACATTGATGCCGGACAGCACCGTCGCGTGCAGTCCGATGAAGGCCGCCGCGAATGCCATGGCGAATGTTCCCGCGGCGACATCCCAGCGGCCGGTCAGCGCGCCGAGCGCCGGCAGCGCCACGAACCGGCTGATCAGGTAGATGCCCAGAAAGACCAGGCAGACCAGGCTGCCCAAATACCAGCCACCGCTCCTCCCCCACGCCGTCGCCGCGGCGGCCACCAGGCAGCCGGCGGCCAATACCGCGGCGTAGACGACGAAGTAGGCCGGTAACGCCGGCTGGGTGGCCAGCAGGTAACCGTGCAGCGCGACGATCGCCAACAACAGCGTGCCCCCCACGGCGGTCACGGTCCGCGGCAGATTGAAGGCCACCCACCCGTTGAGCGTCAGCAGCGGCGACGACCAGAGGCGCCGCCACCCTCGGATGACCAATGTGCCCACCAGAGCTAAATACCCCGGCCCCGGTGGCAACAAACGCGCCGCGGTCGCGGCCAGGTATACGTGCTGCGCTGCGCGGGTAGTCCGCGACCATGACGATCACCGCGGGCGCACCCGTTCCCGTCGACGCCGTCGAGGCGGCGGCCTACACGATTCCCACCGACGCCCCGGAATCCGACGGCACCCTGGCGTGGGATTCGACCACGCTGGTGCTGGCCACCGTCCGTGCCGGCGGCGCCACCGGGATCGGCTACACCTACGCGGGTACCGCGGTGGCGACTGTCATCCGCGACAAGCTGGCCGGCGTCGTCACCAGGCAGGATGCGCTGCAGCCGCCGGCCCGATGGGCGCAGATGCTGCACGCGGTCCGCAACCTGGGTCGGCCCGGAGTGGTCGCCCAGGCGATCGCCGCGGTCGACATCGCGTTGTGGGACTTGCGGTCCCGACTGCTCGGTGAGCCGTTGGTGGTGGCGCTGGGCGCGGTCCACGAGAGCACCCCGATCTACGGCAGCGGCGGGTTCACCTCCTACGACAACGACACCCTCCGGGAGCAACTGACCGGCTGGGTGTCCGCGGGGATCCCCCGGGTCAAAATCAAGGTCGGCCGCCATCCCGACGTCGACACCGCCCGGCTCGGGGCCGCGCGGGCGGCCATCGGTTCGGGCACCGAGTTGTACGTCGACGCCAACGGCGCCTACAGCCGCAAACAGGCGCGGCTGTGGGCGCACCGTTTCGACGACCACGACGTCCGGTGGTTCGAAGAGCCGGTGAGCTCCGATGACCTAGAGGGCCTGCACCAGCTGTGCCAGCACGGTCCCGCGGGGATGGATATCGCCGCCGGCGAGTACGGCTACGACCTGCCCTACTTTCAGCGGATGCTGGACGCGGGCGCGGTGGACTGCCTGCAGGTCGACGTCACCCGGTGCCTCGGGATCACCGGGGTGCTGCGGGTGGCCGCGCTGTGCGACGCCCGCAGCCTGGATGTGTCTTTGCACTGCGCCCCGCAGATCAGCGCACACGTCGGCGCCGCGGTGTGGCATCTGCGGCACCTGGAGTACTTCCATGACCACGTCCGGATCGAGGGCATGGCGTTCGACGGCGTTCTTGATCCGCGACCCGGCGGGGTGCTGCGCCCGGACCGCAGCGCGCCTGGTCACGGTTTGAGCGTCAAGCGCGCCGACCTCGATCGGTTCCGGGTGAGCTAGGGCGTCACCGGCACTGCGTCGACGCGCTTTTCGCCGCCGCCGAACTGGTTGGTGGCAATTACCCATCTGTGCAGTGTTAACGCACCGCAGCCTCGGTTGTGCTTAACTTATGGGTGGTTAACGGCAGGCACGGGCGTTCAGCAGCAAGCGTCGGTCTGGTAGGCCGCTTCCGGCACAACCCCGACAATGGCGATGTCAGGGTGTACCCGCTTGGCATCGTCAGACCGTGGCGTTGACCGCTAGCTAACTGAATCCACGAGGGTCTCTGGGCGCGAGAAGGCGGGTACGCGGGTGGTCGGGGATGTCGATGCTCAGTTCGGCGAGCAAAGCGGTGGCGACGCCGGGGGCCAGAGCGGCCTGGATCTGGTCGTCGGCCAGGGTGAACCGCAACGGGTGGGCCGGTTCCGCTACTTTCTCGACGGCCAACGCTGGGAGTGGTCGGACGCGGTAGCCCGCATGCACGGCTACGAACCAGGAGCCGTGCAGCCGACCACCGAGTTGCTGCTACAGCACAAGCACCCCGAGGACCGGCCGCAGGTGGCGGCCGTGTTGGACCGGGTCGGGCACGGCGAACCGTTCAGCAGCCGACACCGCATTATCGACGCCGGCGGCCGCACCCACTGGGTGATCGTCGTGGGCGATCGCATGCTCGACGACACCGGCACCGTGATCGGCACCGCCGGGTTCTACACCGACGTCACCGAGGCCTTGCAGTCCGACGTCAGCACCGCCGTCTCCGAGGTCGCCGAATCCCGCGCGATCATCGAACAGGCCAAGGGCGTGCTGATGGTCGCCTACAGCATCTCCGCCGACCGGGCATTCGACATCCTGGTGTGGCGCTCCCAAGAGACCAACGTCAAGGTTCGCGACCTGGCTGCCCGTTTCCTATCCGCCCTGTCCGGCAAGTTGCCGCCCGGTGTGCTCTCCGACATCGACCACACCCTGCTCACCCTGGAATGAGGATGACCTCCCCCTGCTTCGGGTAGGCGCTGTCCCACACGAGGCACCGAAGCGGACGACGCACCTGCGCTCCCGGTACGGGGCTATCGGCTGGCCGCGTCACGGCTCACCAGCCGCCGCGCGATGTCGATCAACGGCGTGTTGGAGTTCTGCGACAACCGTTTCAGTAGTTCGAACGCCTGCACCGCGTCGATGCCGAATCGCTCCATGATCATGCCTTTGGCTTGGCCGATGATGTCGCGGGAGGCCAGCGCGCTGCGGAACTGCTCGTCGCGCCGCACCATATGCCAGACCAACGCGACATGGGTGGCTAGGACCAGACCCAGTTCCACCGCATCGTCGTCAAAGGCATGCGGTTGTTCGGCGTGGAAATTCAGCGCCCCGCTCGTTCCATCACTGGCGAACAACTGAAAGGCGAGCGTGGACCGGATCGGCGTTTCTGCGGCCACGTCGCGGCAATATCGTGGCCAGCGCTGCTCATCGACGACACTGTCGAGGCGAATCAGCGAATGCTCCCATACCGCGGACAGGCATGGCCCCTCGTGGTGGCGCTGCGAGATCTCATCGAGCAAAACCGGCAAGGGGCCCGTAGCCGACACGGTCTGCACGCTTCCGTCCGGCGCGGCAACGGTGATGCCGGCATGCTGAGCCCCGATCATATGGCGCAGCGAACTCGCAGTTAATTCGTCTAGGACCGTGTCGGCATCCGCACCGCGCGGGTGCTCGAACGTCTGCACCAGATCCGCCAGCTCGCTCATGAGGTCGCTTCCCCCGGCGCCCCCCGAACTTTCGCTGGGCGGCGGCGTTGCTCCGCGAAACGGTGACATCGCGCTCCCATCTCGGTCGGCGACAACTACTTTGGCGATCCTCGCGGATGCCGCCGCATTAGAGCGCTAGTCGGTGAGTACCCGCAATTAACCACGTCGACGTATTCGGATTCAGCATATGCACCAAGCCTTCCCCCCGCCAGAGCCCGCGTTAGCTGGTCTCATCGACCCACAGACCGCCGTTCATCCACAGGAACGGTTCCGAACCAGGAATTGGGTGTCCGCGGGCCGGATCGGTCACCGAAGCTGTCGCCATGACGAACCGCGAGCAGCCGTTCCTTGGCAGTGAGGCGTTGGCTACCCGGGTGCTGCGTCAACATCAATTGCGGACCCGGTTCCGGGCCGTGTTTCCCGACGTCTACGTCTTGCGCGGTCCAGACCTCACCGTGCAGCAGCGCGCCATGGCGGCCTGGCTGTGGTCGCATCGACAAAGCGTGCTCGCCGGGTTGACCGCCGCGGCCTGGCAGGGCTCGAAATGGGTCGACGAGCGGCTGCCGATCGAGCTGATCTGCTCGAATACCCGACCACCACCTGGAATCCGCACCTCCGCCAGGCACCTGGAGGCCGACGAGGTCGGCGTCGTCGCGGGAGTTCCGGTGACTACGCCGACACGCACCGCATTCGACATCGGTCGCCGCGGGACGATAGGGACTGCGGTGGCCCAGCTCGACGCCCTGATGCGGGCCACCGGCGCCAAAGCACCCGACATCGCCGAGCTGGCCGACCGATACCGCGGCGCACGGGGCCTTCGGCAGCTGGAAACCGTGCTGGAGTTGACCGATCCCGGCGCCGCATCGCCGAAGGAAACCTGGTTGCGACTCTTGCTGATTCGGGCCGGTTTACCCCGGCCAACCACCCAGATCCCGGTCGTCGGTCCAGACAGCGGCAAGACGTACTACCTCGACATGGGTTGGGAAGAGGTGATGGTGGCCGTCGAATACGACGGCGAGCAACATCGCCTCGACCCCTGGCAATACAAAAACGACGTTCGACGTCGCGAGGAGATCGACAAGCTCAGCTGGATCGTCATCCGCGTACTCGCAGGCGATCGTGCCGCCGATATCCTGCCGCGAGTCACCGACGCGCGGGCCGCTCGACTAGGGCGGCCACGCTAGCGGCGCCGAGCCTGAACTGGCGGCGCCGAGCCTGAACTGGCGGCGCCGAGCCTGAACTGGCGGCGCCGAGCCTGAAACCAAGGCGTCCAGACTGAACCCACGGCGCGTTTCCGGCTCGATTCGCACTGAGGCTTCAGCCTCGGCGCGCTCAGTTCAGTCTCGAGGCCCTAGACGCAGCCTCGAGGCGCTCACTTCAGTCTCGACGCCCTAGACGCAGCCTCGAGGCGCTGAGTTCAGCCTCACCGCCGCCTGAGCGCATGACGCCGACCGCAGCAACCACCGGGTTTGCTGCGGTCGGACGCTAATGCGGGTTAGGCCCCAGGGGGCCCAGGCGGGCCTACCGGCCCTGGAACGCCAGGGGCTCCAGGCATACCTGGTGCACCAGGCCCACCGGGCGGACCGGGAATGCCAGGGCCACCGGGTCCACCAGGCGGACCCACCGGGCCGGGAGCGCCGGGCCCACCAGGCGGACCGAGCGGGCCAGGAGCGCCGGGAGCGCCGGGGCCACCAGGCGGCCCCACCGGGCCGGGTGCGCCGACGTCTCCGGGCGGTCCGGGAGGTCCAGGCGGTCCGGGCGGCCCAGGAGGACCAGGCGGCGGCTCTTCGAAAGGTGCAAAGCTCTGTCCTGGCGCGCCGGTGCTGGTCGTCGCCGTCGCCGGGGCGACACCTACGACAGCCATAGCCCCACTAACGGCCAGTGCAGCCATACCTGCGCCGATCATGCCTAACGGATAGCGGTGTGTGTTTTTGTCTTCGATCATGTCGGTTCCTATGTCGATTGATCTCCGGACCGGGTACGCATACCCGTCGAAGAGGCGACGAAACCTGAATCTCCTGCCTCATTTCATCCCGATCGCGCCGCCGGGGTCGTGACGCCTGGGGCACCGCGCCCGATCGACACCGCACTGTTGTCGACGCTCAGCGTGTCGGTCCAGCCACACCCAGGCATTTCGACACCGCGGCAGATCATTCGAAACTTCTTGCTTACCAAGATGATTGCTCCCGAAGAGGCTGGCGTGTCGCGCGGATGGCTGACCGGGCGCAGGTACACCAGCGCTGCGAACCCGCAGCACATCGGAGTAGATGTCGGTGTAGATCGACACCCGGTCGGGTAATGCAGTAACCATGCCCGCCTCGATCCCGCCCCGCGCGCTGACCGGTCGCCTTGAGCAAGCCAAGGCATTGGACGTGCCGGCGCAAGCGATTGCGAAAAAGGTGCGTCAGCTACTAGCACCGCAGGGCCTCAAAGAGGCGGTGAGCGGCACCCGGTTAGGCCATCCGGTGCATCCGCCGCTCACCGATCTGGTCATCGGCACGTTCACGTCGGCGACGTTGCTGGACTTGCTCGCGCCGCGCACCGGCGAGCAGGCGGCGCGGCGGCTGATCGCCCTGGGCATCGGGGCCGCGATCCCCACCGCGGTAACCGGGTCCAACGACTGGGCCGACACCGAGTTGTCCGATGCGACCGTCCGCCGAGTGGGGCTGGTGCACGCCGGCGTCAACGACGTCGCGTTGCTGCTCTATGGCGCCTCATGGGTTGCCCGGTGGCGGGGCAAACGGGCCAGGGGTGTGCTGCTGGCGTTGGCCGGCGCCGCGGTGCTCCAGGCCGGTGGCTACCTCGGCGGTCATCTGTCCTTCGTGCGCGGGGTGGGGGTCAACCAAACCGTGTTCGACCCGGGCCCGGCCGAGTGGACGGCGGTGGCTACGGCGAGCGAACTCACCGACGGACAACCGCAGTCGGTTGAAGCCGCCGGCACCCCGCTGCTGGTGGTCCGCAACGCCGGCGTCATCCATGCCATCCATGACCGCTGCAGCCACCGCGGCTGCCTGCTCAGCGAGGGCGAACTCGACGGCGACGTGGTGACCTGTTCCTGCCACGGCTCCCAGTTCGACGTCCGGGACGGGGCGGTGCTGCGGGGCCCGGCCATCACCGGCCAGCCGACCTTCCAGACCCGCGAGAACAACGGACAAGTCGAGGTGCGCATTGTCAGCCGGGGCTAGAGGCAATGCCGCGCAGTTAAGGTTTGCGGCTTGTTGTCAACCGTCGAGGATTTCGATGGTGATGGTGGTTGTGTAGTTGGTGCGGTCGATGGTGCCTTTGGCGCAGTGTTTGGAGATGGCGCGTTCGAC
>NZ_MLQM01000044.1:0-31371 GCF_001854525.1 Mycobacterium talmoniae | reverse complement strand
GTGTGCGGGCCGGGGATCCGGAAGCGGTTGGGGATGCCGTGCACGGCGACGACGTCGTCGCCGCTCGCGGTGGCGTCGATCAGCACCCGGGCGGTCCGGGTCTGCCCGTCGGCGGTGGTCACCGTCCAGGTGTCGGTGCGGTTGTCGAACCGGGTGGTCACCGCGGACGGCAGCGCGGTGTCGTAGCCGACGAGCCCGTGCAGGCGGCCGGGATCGCCGATGACCAGGACGCCGGTGCTCACAGGAACCCCGCCCGCCGCCACATCCGCCGGCTCAGCCGGCCCATCAGGCCGACCTCCTCGAAGAACGCGGCCAGCGGCGCGAACGCCGAGCGGCAATTGGCGTGGAAGTTCGGGTTGGCGCGGGCGATGCGGCGGGTTTCCCGGCCGTCGAGCCCGACCCGTTGGTACACCAGCGGGACGGTGAACAGGTAGCGGTAGAACGGTCCGCCGACGCCCTGCAGGTTCGCCATGTAGACCCGGCGATACCACGGCATCGCCGGGACCCGCTGGCGCAGCCCGTCGCGGGCGAACTGGATGTGGCGGGCCTCCTCGGTGACATGGATCCGCATCAGCCGACGGACGATCGGCTGCAGGTCGGGGTCGTCGAGGATCTGGCGCTGCAGCGCGTCGAAGATCTCCTCACCGACCAGCGCCGCGCCCCACAACACACTGCCGCGAAACAGCTTCGGCAACATGTTGATCACGACGCGTTGGTAGAACTTGGGTCGCACCGGCACCCCGCCGACCCGGTCGATGGCCTTACCGAACATCACCATGTGGCGGGTTTCGTCGCCGAGCTCGGTCAGCTCGTAGTGCGTCGAGGCGGCGGTGGGGTTTTTGTGCATCATGTTGCGCAGCAGCGCCTGGTTGAGGATGTTCTCGAACCAGATGCCGGCCGACAGGATGTTGACCAATTCCTGCCGGGACAGCTCGATCTGCTGCTCCCGGGTCATCGACTCCCACAGGCCGGTGCCGTACAGCGTGCACATCCGCGGCGGCAGGAAGAACTTGTCGTCGTCGAGCGGGGCGTCCCAGTCGATGTCGACGATCGGGGCGTAGGACTTTTTGACCGAACCCTTGAGCAGCCGGTCGGCGAACTCGTCCCGAGTCGGGCCGTCTGTCTTCACTGCGCTGGTCGTCATGGGGCGTCCCTTCGCTGCCGTTGTGCTTCAAGAAGTTACGAAGGACACCGGCAAGATGTCAATACCCACGGTACCGGATACTTTGCGGGTCCGCTGGCTGGTTAGCCTGCCGATATGCGTTTGGTCCACGTCATCGGCATCGGCGCGGGCCATCCCGACTACCTGACCGTGCAGGCCATCGAGGCGCTCAACGACACCCAGGTGTTTTTCGCCATGGACAAGGGCGAGACCAAAAGCGAGCTGCTGGAGCTGCGGCGGCACATCTGCCAGCGGTTTATCCGCGATCGCGACTACCGCTTCGTCGAGCTGCCCGACCCGCCGCGGGCCCAAGACGGCGACTACCGGCAAGCGGTGGCGGACTGGCACGTCGCCCGGGCGCGGATCTGGGCCGCGGCGATCGCCGCCGAACTCGGCCCCGACGGCGTCGGGGCGTTTCTGGCCTGGGGTGATCCGTCGCTGTACGACAGCACGCTGCGCATCCTGGACACCGTCGCCGAGCAGATCGAGCTGCGCTACGACGTCATCCCCGGGATCACCGCCGTGCAGGCGCTGACCGCGCGGCACCGGATCCCGCTCAACGACGTCGGCGAACCCGTCCTGATCACCACCGGGCGGCAGCTGCGCGAGCGCGGCCTGACCGGCTCGGCGGTGGTCATGCTCGACGCCGACTGCGCGTTCCGTGGCTGCCCGCCGCAGACCCGGATCTGGTGGGGTGCCTACCTGGGCACCGAGCATGAGCTGCTGGTGGCGGGCACGGTGGGGGAGGTGGGCGCGCGGATCGTCGAGTTGCGCGCCGAGGCCCGGGCGCGACACGGCTGGATCATGGACACCTATCTGCTGCGGGCCGCGGAGTAGGTTCAGCGCATGGGCCCCTTCCTGCTTCGTGCCGCGCTCACCGGATTCGCGTTGTGGGTGGTCACCCTGGTCGTCGACGGGATCCGCTTTGTCGGCGGCGAGGAGACCTGGCAGAAGATCGGCATCATCTTCGTGGTCGCGGTGATCTTCGGTCTGGTCAACGCGTTCATCAAACCGGTGGTGCAGGTCCTGTCGATCCCGCTGTACATCCTCACCCTGGGCCTGATCCACATCGTGATCAACGCGTTCATGCTGTGGCTGACCGCGTGGATCACCGAGAACACCACCCACTGGGGGCTGCAGATCGACCACTTCTGGTGGACGGCGATCTGGGCCGCGATCGTGTTGTCGGTGGTGAGCTGGCTGCTGTCGATGGTGGCGCCCGACGTCAAGCGGCTCACCCGCTAACCGGGCAGACTGGGGCCGTGCCCGAACTCCCCGAAGTCGAAGCGCTCGCCGACCATCTGCGTCGGCACGCCGTCGGGTTAACCGTCGGTCGCGTCGACGTGGTCGCCCTGTCGGTGCTCAAAACCTTCGACCCGCCGATCACCGCGCTGCACGGACAGACCGTGACCGCCGCGCACCGGTGGGGCAAATACCTGGGCGTGCAGGCCGGTGAGCTGCTCTTGATCGCGCACCTGTCCCGGGCGGGCTGGCTGCGCTGGTCGGACAACCTGCCCGCCGCGCCGCCGCGGCCGGGCAAGGGGCCGATCGCGCTGCGGGTGCACCTGGGCACCCCCGGTTTCGACTTCACCGAGGCGGGCACCCAAAAACGGTTGGCGGTGTGGCTGGTCGACGACCCGCACCAGGTGCCGGGCATCGCCGCGCTGGGGCCCGACGCGCTGCAGGTCGGCGCCGACGAGCTGGCCGCCTTGTTGGCCGGCAACACCGGCCGGATCAAGACCGTCCTCACCGACCAGCACGTGATCGCCGGCATCGGTAACGCCTACAGCGACGAGATCCTGCATACCGCAAGGATTTCGCCGTTCGCCACCGCCGCGAAGCTGTCGGCCGAGCAGCTTGCGGGGTTGCACGCGGCGATGGTGTCGGTGCTCGGTGACGCGGTGACCCGCTCGGTCGGTCAGCAGGCGGCCACCCTCAAGGGCGAAAAGCGGTCCGGGCTGCGGGTGCACGCCCGCACCGGCTTGCCGTGCCCGGTGTGCGGGGACACGGTGCGGGAGGTGTCGTTCGCCGATAAGTCGTTCCAGTACTGCCCGACCTGCCAGACCGGCGGCAAGGTGCTGGCCGACCGGCGCATGTCGCGGCTGCTGAAGTAGCTATGGCCCCGCGGTTTTTGACAGCTGTCGAGCCGGGTTAAGCTGCCCCGATGACCCGCCAGAAGATCCTCATCACCGGAGCCAGCTCCGGCCTGGGCGCCGGGATGGCGCGCGCGTTCGCGGCCAAGGGCCGCGACCTGGCGCTGTGCGCCCGCCGCATCGACCGCCTCGATGAGCTCAAAGACGAGCTGACGCGCAAGCACCCGAACATCACCGTGGCCGTCGCCGCGCTCGACGTCGACGACCACGACCAGGTGCCCAAGGTGTTCGCCGAACTCGCCGACACGCTGGGCGGCATCGACCGGGTCATCGTCAACGCCGGTATCGGCAAGGGCGCGCGGCTGGGCTCGGGCAAGCTGTGGGCCAATAAGGCCACCCTCCAGACCAACCTGGTGTCGGCGCTGGTGCAGATCGAGACTGCGCTGGAGATGTTCACCAAGGCCGGCGCCGGACACCTGGTGCTGATCTCCTCGGTGCTGGGCAACAAGGGCGTGCCGGGCGTCAAGGCCGCCTATGCCGCCAGCAAGGCCGGGGTGTCGTCGCTGGGGGAGTCGCTGCGCGCCGAGTACCCGAGCGGCCCGATCAAGGTCACCGTGCTGGAGCCGGGCTACATCGAGTCGGAGATGACCGCGAAGTCGGCATCGACCCTGCTGATGGTGGACAACGACACCGGGGTCAAGGCCATGGTGGGCGCGATCGAACGGGAAACCGGGCGCGCGGTGGTGCCGGCCTGGCCGTGGGCGCCGCTGGTGCAGCTGCTGCGGGTGCTGCCGCCGCGGCTGACCAAACCCTTCGCCTGAGGCCCCCTTCACCGCGAGTGGGAATCCTGCGACGCTCGCACGGCGTGTCGCGTCGCCAGATTCCCTCTCGCGGGGTGGGCTAGCCCCGCTCAGCCCGCGCGGCCGCGCTCGACGCGGTAGCGGCGCACCAGCGCGTCGGTGGAGCTGTCCGACTGCCGACCCGGTGACCCGTCGCCGGTGATCACCGGCAGCAGCGCCTTGGCCTGGGTCTTGCCCAGCTCCACCCCCCACTGGTCGAACGAGTCGATGCCCCACACCACACCCTCGGTGAACACCTGATGCTCGTAGAGCGCGATCAGCTGGCCCAGCACCGACGGGGTCAGCTTGCGGGCCAGGATCGAGGTGGTCGGCCGGTTGCCGGGCATCACCTTGTGCGGCACCACCTCGGCCGGGGTGCCCTCGGCGGCGATCTCCTCGGCGGTCTTGCCGAACGCCAGCACCTGGGTTTGGGCGAAGAAGTTGCTCATCAGCAGGTCGTGCATGCTGCCGGTGCCGTCGGCGGTGGCCAGGTCGTCCAGCGGCTCCGAAAAGCCGATGAAATCCGCCGGCACCAGCCGGGTGCCCTGATGCAGCAACTGGTAGAAGGCGTGTTGGCCGTTGGTTCCCGGTTCGCCCCAATAGATTTCACCGGTGTCGGTGGTGACCGGGGTGCCGTCGGCGCGCACCGACTTGCCGTTGGATTCCATCGTCAGCTGCTGCAGGTACGCCGCGAACCGGGCCAGGTCGTTGGAATACGGCAGCACCGCCCGCGATTGCGCGTCGAAGAAGTTGGAGTACCACAGCTCGATCAGCCCGAGCAGCGCCGGCGCGTTGGACTCCAGCGGGGCGGTGCGGAAGTGCTCGTCGACGAGGTGGAAGCCGGACAGGAAGTCGGCGAAGCGTTCCCGGCCGATCGCGGCCATCACGCTCAGCCCGATCGCCGAATCGACCGAATAGCGGCCGC
This sequence comes from Mycobacterium talmoniae, assembly GCF_001854525.1. Classification (NCBI taxonomy): domain Bacteria; kingdom Bacillati; phylum Actinomycetota; class Actinomycetes; order Mycobacteriales; family Mycobacteriaceae; genus Mycobacterium; species Mycobacterium talmoniae. The sequence goes on along the minus strand of NZ_MLQM01000044.1, from coordinate 26,352 downwards.
CCACCCAGTCCCAGAAGCCGAACATGTTGGCGGTGTCGATGCCGAATTCGTCGACCAGCCGCTTGTTGGTGGAGACCGCGACGAAGTGCTGCGCCACCGCGGCATCGCCGAGCGCGTCGGTGAGCCAGCGCCGGGCGGCGGTGGCATTGGTTAGCGTCTCCAAGGTGGAGAAGGTCTTCGACGCGACAATGAAAAGCGTTGTAGCGGGCTCTAAGTCGGCCAGTGTGGCGATCAGGTCGGCGGGGTCGACGTTGGAGACGAACCGGGCCGAGATGCCGGCGTCGGCGTAGTGGCGCAGCGCCTGATACACCATCACCGGCCCCAGGTCCGATCCGCCGATGCCGATGTTGACCACGGTGGTGATGCGCTTGCCGGTGGCGCCGGTCCACTCGCCGCTGCGCAGCCGGTCGGTGAAATCGCCCATCGCGTCCAGCACCGCGTGCACATCGGCGACGACGTTGCGCCCGTCGACGATCAGTTCGGCGTCGGCCGGCAACCGCAGCGCGGTGTGCAGCACCGCCCGGTTCTCGGAGGTGTTGATGTGCGCCCCGGCGAACATCGCGTCGCGGCGCTGCTCGAGGCCGGCCGCGCGAGCCAGGTCGGTCAGCAGGGTGATGGTCTCCCGGGTGATCCGGTGCTTGCTGTAGTCGATGTACAGGTCGCCCACCGTCACGGTGAGCTCGTGGCCGCGGTCGGGGTCGTCGGCGAACAACTGCCGCAGATGGGTGTCCCCGATCTGCTCGTGGTGGCTGCGCAGGGCGTTCCAAGCGGGCGTGGCCGAGATGTCGGGGAGCTGGTGCGCGGAGGTCATAGTTCCGACCCTAATGCGGCGGTTCGGGCCGCGGCGTAAATGATGGAGCCATGATGCAACGGCTGCTGGCGTCGGTACCGACCGGACTGTGGATCGGCGGTGAGCAACGAGAAGGCTCGGCGCGGTTCGAGGTCGTCGACCCGTCCAGCGGCGAGGTGCTGACCACCGTCGCGGACGCGTCGGCGGCCGACGGGGTCGCCGCGCTGGACGCCGCCGCCGCGGTACAAGCCGACTGGGCGGCCACCCCGCCCCGGGAGCGCGGCGAGATCCTGCGCGCGGTGTTCGAGGCGATCACCGCCCGCGCCGACGACATCGCGACCGTGATGACCCTCGAGATGGGCAAGGTGTTCACCGAGAGCCAGCGCGAGGTGGCCTACGGCGCCGAGTTCTTCCGGTGGTTCGCCGAAGAGGCCGTCCGCATCGGCGGGCGCTACGCGCCCAGCCCCGCCGGGGGCGGGCGCATCGTGGTGACCAAGGCCCCGGTCGGCCCGTGCCTGGCCATCACCCCGTGGAACTTCCCGCTGGCGATGGGCACCCGCAAGATCGGTCCGGCACTGGCCGCGGGCAACACCATCGTCGTCAAACCGGCGCAGGAGACCCCGCTGACCATGCTGCTGCTGGCCCAGCTGATGGATGAGGCCGGGCTGCCCAAGGGGGTGCTGTCGGTGCTGCCGACCAGCGATCCGGGCGCGCTGACCACCGCGCTGCTCGATGACGGCCGGATCCGCAAGCTGACCTTCACCGGCTCCACCGGGGTGGGCCGCGCCCTGGCCAAACAGGCCTCCGACCAGCTGCTGCGGCTGTCGCTGGAACTGGGCGGCAACGCCCCGTTCGTGGTGTTCGACGACGCCGACCTCGACGCCGCGGTCGACGGCGCGATCCAGGCCAAGATGCGCAACGGCGGCGAGGCCTGCACCGCGGCCAACCGGTTCCATGTCGCCAACGCGGTCCGCGCGGAGTTCACCGACAAGCTGGTCAAGCGGATGAGGGAGTTCACCCTGGGCCGCGGCCTGGACCCGGCCGCGACGCTGGGCCCGCTGGTCAGCGCCAAGCAGCTGGCGATCGTGCAGGACCTGGTCGCCGACGCGGTGTCGCGCGGTGCGACCGTCGCGCTCGGCGGCGACGCGCCGGGCGGGCCCGGCCATTTCTACCCGGCCACCGTGCTGACCGACGTCCCCGCCGACGCCCGGATCCTGCGCGAGGAGGTGTTCGGCCCGGTCGCGCCGATCGCCGGGTTCGACACCGAGGACGAGGCGGTGGCCGCCGCCAACGCCACCGAGTACGGCCTGGCGGCCTACATCTACACCCGGTCGCTGGACCGTGCGCTGCGGGTCGCCGAGACCGTCGAGTCCGGGATGGTCGGGGTCAACCGGGGGGTGATCTCCGACCCCGCCGCGCCGTTCGGCGGCGTCAAGCAATCCGGGTTCGGCCGCGAAGGCGGCTTCGAGGGCATCGAGGAGTACCTGGAGACCAAGTACATCGCGCTGCCCGGCTAGCTTTCACGCCTCCGCCTTGCGGCGAGATCGACGTTTGCGGGCGGAATTGCGAGTGGACGTCACGCGAACGTCGATCTCGGTGCAGGAAGCGGGCCCCTTAGTGGCCGAGCCGACCGCGACCCATCCGCAGCAGCAGCATCGCCAGGTCCTTGCCGTCCGGGCCGAGCTCGCTGTAGCGCTCGATGACCTTCATCTCCCGGCTGTGCACCAGCCGGGTGCCGCCCGAGGCCATCCGCGCCTTGCCGATCTGCTGGGACACCTCGGTGCGGCGCTTGACCGCGGCCAGAATGGTCGCGTCCAGGTGGTCGATCTCCTGCCGCAGCTCATCGATATCGGGGAGCTGCGCGGCTTCTACAGTCATGGGTGGGGTCTCCGGATTCTCGCTGTTGGTGGCTTCTGGTCCCATCCGCATCCCGGCTTCACACAACAGACGAGCCCCGGATCCGGACGCGGACCGCGGGGCTCTAGGAAGCAGCTACACCACGGGCACCGCTGGCCGGTACCCGTAGAAAAATCGAAGCTGCGCGTTGAGCACGAATTGAGTCTGCCACTAAGGGCCGTGCCTGCGCAAAGGCTGTCACCGGGCGGCGGTACGTTAGGGCAGAGATGAGTGTGAACCTTCCCGACACGCGGCCAGACCTCGACACCGACCACCTGCTCGACGGGCTGAACCCCCAGCAGCGCCAGGCGGTGCTGCACGAGGGCTCGCCGCTGCTGATCGTGGCCGGGGCGGGCTCGGGCAAGACGGCGGTGTTGACCCGGCGCATCGCCTACCTGCTGGCGGCGCGCGACGTCGGGGTCGGGCAGGTGCTGGCCATCACCTTCACCAACAAGGCCGCCGCCGAGATGCGCGAACGGGTGGTGGGTCTGGTCGGCGCGCGGGCCCGCGCCATGTGGGTGTCGACGTTTCACTCGATGTGCGTGCGGATCCTGCGCAACCAGGCGGCGCTGATCCCGGGGCTGAACTCCAATTTCTCGATCTATGACGCCGACGATTCGCGGCGGCTGCTGCTGATGATCGGCCGTGACATGGGCCTGGACGTCAAGCGGCACTCGCCGCGGCTGCTGGCCACCGGCATCTCCAACCTGAAGAACGAGCTGATCGACCCCGACCAGGCGGTCGCCAACCTCACCGACGCCTCCGACGACCTGACCCAGGTCATCGCCACCGTCTACGCCGAATACCAGCGCCGGCTGCGGGCGGCCAACGCGCTGGATTTCGACGACCTGATCGGCGAGACGGTCGGGGTGCTGCAGGCCTTCGACCAGGTCGCCCAGCACTATCGGCGCCGGTTCCGGCACATCCTGGTCGACGAATACCAGGACACCAACCACGCCCAGTACGTGCTGGTGCGCGAACTTACCGGGCACGGTGCCGCCGATGACGGGGTGCCGCCGGCGGAACTGTGCGTCGTCGGGGACGCCGACCAGTCGATCTACGCGTTCCGTGGCGCCACCATCCGCAATATCGAAGACTTCGAACGCGACTACCCCGACGCGACCACCATCCTGCTGGAGCAGAACTACCGCTCCACCCAAAACATCCTGTCGGCGGCCAACTCGGTGATCGCCCGCAACGCCGGGCGCCGCGAAAAGCGGTTGTGGACCGACGCCGGGGAAGGCGAGCTGATCGTCGGCTACGTCGCCGACAACGAGCACGACGAGGCCCGGTTCGTCGCCCAGGAGATCGACGCCCTCGCCGACGGCGGGGAGATCACCTACAACGACGTCGCGGTGTTCTACCGGACCAACAACTCCTCGCGGTCGTTAGAAGAGGTGTTCATCCGGGCCGGCATCCCGTACAAGGTCGTGGGCGGCGTGCGGTTCTACGAGCGCAAGGAGATCCGCGACATCGTCGCCTACCTGCGGGTGCTGGACAACCCCGGCGACACGGTGAGCCTGCGACGCATCCTGAACACCCCGCGCCGCGGGATCGGGGACCGTGCCGAAGCCTGCGTCGCGGTGTACGCCGAGAACACCGGTGCCGGCTTCGCCGACGCGTTGGCCGCCGCCGCCGACGGCAAGGTGCCGATGCTCAACACCCGCTCCGAGAAGGCGATCGCCGGGTTCGTCGAGATGCTCGACGAGCTGCGGGGCGGCCTGGACGGGGATCTCGGCGAGTTGGTCGAGGCGGTGTTGGACCGCACCGGCTACCGCCGGGAACTGGAGTCCTCGCACGACCCGCAGGATCTGGCCCGGCTGGACAACCTCAATGAACTCGTCAGCGTCGCACACGAATTCGCCATCGACCGGGCCAACGCGGCGGCGTTGGAGGAGTCGTTGGACGCCCCGGACGACGAAGACGTGCCCGACACCGGTCTGCTGGCCGAGTTCTTGGAACGGGTGTCGCTGGTCGCCGACGCCGACGAGATCCCCGAGCACGGCGCCGGCGTGGTCACCTTGATGACGTTGCACACCGCCAAGGGGTTGGAGTTCCCGGTGGTGTTTGTGACCGGCTGGGAGGACGGCATGTTCCCGCACATGCGGGCACTGGGCGACCCGCGCGAACTCTCCGAGGAGCGGCGGCTGGCCTACGTCGGCATCACCCGGGCGCGCCGACGGCTCTATGTCAGCCGCGCCAAGGTGCGTTCCTCGTGGGGCCAGCCCATGGTGAACCCGGAATCCCGTTTCCTGCAGGAGATCCCGGCCGAGCTCATCGACTGGCGGCGCACCGACCCCACCCCGTCGTATTCCGCCCCGGTCAGCGGCGCCGGCCGCTTCGGTGCCCCGCGCCCGTCCCCGACGCGCAGCGCCAGCAAGCGCCCGCTGGTGGTGCTGGAACCCGGGGATCGGGTGACGCACGACAAGTACGGGCTGGGCCGGGTAGAGGAAGTCTCCGGTGTCGGGGAATCGGCGATGTCGCTGATCGACTTCGGCAGTTCCGGGCGGGTCAAGCTGATGCACAACCACGCCCCGATCACCAAGCTGTAGGTAGTTCGCGATCGGTCGGGTCAGCTGACCGCGCGGTTTGCGTGACCGGCCCGGCACCACCGTTCGGTGGAGGCCGCGAGGGCCAGCATCGCCGTCACGGACGCCACGCTGATGCCCACCACCAGCCTGGGCACGCCGATCGCGATCTCAGGCCCATACTTTTGCGAAAGGTCTTGAGAATAGGCAAAATTGACCAGGTTGAGCAGGACGGCGCCCACGCATCCTGTGACGATGATCAACCTACCGGCGCTGCGCCGGCGCAGCAGCATGATGCCCCCTACCAGGAGTGCGATCGCAATGACGAACGCCGCCAGGCCGACGAACCCGAAGTAGCCCGTGCTCAGGCCGGCGGACTCCAACTCCGGGGATCCGACCAACATGATGTTGGAAATGGCGGCGAGGCCATTGGCGATGCCGCCCAGCAGGCTCAGGGTCCCGGCGGTGAGGGCGGTACCCCTGCTGGGCGGTGACTCGTAGCGCGGCGGAGTGCCGTCACCGGGCTCCGGCTGGGACGGATCCATGCCACTGAACGCTAGCAGCGTGCCCCCAGCGGGAGGCCAGTGTTCGTCAGCGCGGCCGCCCGGTGGGTAACCACACTTTTGCTCACCACACTGTGGGCGGCGGCGCGCTCGCCCGCCTCGCCAAACACCAGCGCTTGGTGGGTGCTACCGATGCAGCGATAATTATCGGTGCTCCGATCGTCGCGGTGACAACGATGCCGATGATGGCCGCGTGTAGCGGCGCCGCGTAATGCTTGTGTGCACTACGGATCAGTTCGGCGAACACCAACGCGACGATTTGCATCGCGATCGAGGTCGCGCAGGTAATGATCAGGACGATCCGGCCGGACAGCCGTCGGCACAGCAACATGATTCCGCCGACGAGAAGCGCCACCGCGACCGCGAACGACACCACCCCCACGAACACAAGGAAATGGGTCCCGTCGACAGGCATGCGATTTCGGCGTCGCGTAACCGTTGCGAGAAGCGACACCGAGGCAACGACATAGATCGCGCAACCAAGAAAACTCAACACCGCCGCGGTGATGGCGGTGGCGCCGCTGGGGCGCGGGTAGCCGGGCTGTGCTGGTGGCATGGCCCAGCCCGGCTGACCGGGCGGCTGCTGCCGAGGGTTCATAGCCGCGCACGCTATCAGGGGAGGCCGGGTACAGCACACAAACGTCGATTGCCGATCTGGCGTGCGCATGTCCACGGCGGTGAGCCGGTCACCACGGCGGCGGTGGTCGCCTTGCTACACACCAGCGGTGGGTGGGCGGCACCAGCGCCAGCGTCATCGTCACCGCCGGCATCACCAGGTTCAGCGCCAGGCCGGGTAGCCCGTAGGTTGAGGCCGCAAACGCGTAGTCGCGCATTGCGTTTTGGGTATAGCCGAAACTGATGAGCGCCATCGCGATGGCGATCCCGCACGCCACGGCGATGACCAGCCGTCCGGCCAGTTTCCGGCGGAGCAGCAGGATCCCGCCGACGAGCAGCGCTACGGCCAGTACGCACGAGACCAGGGTCAAGAACACAAAGAAGCCGACGTTCAGGCCGGCGGCTGCCGCCAGGGACTCCCCGATCAACGACGACCACACCACGACGACGCCCGAAATGACGCCTACCCCGTTGGCGGCGCTGCCGAGAAAACTCAACACCGCCGCGGTGATGGCGGTGGCGCCGCTGGGCGGCGGTGCAGGGGGGCCAGGCTGGGGTGGATGCCCATACGGGTAGCCGCGGTACGGGTACTGCGGCGGCGTGCCCCAACCCGGTTGGCCCGGCCAGGGGTCCATCACCACGCGCCGGGCGGCGGCGCGGGCAGGCTCGGCGGTTTGGTCAGGCACCACCGCCGGGTCGGTCCCACCAGCGCCAGCGTCATCGTCACACCCGGCATCACCGTGTTCAGCAGCAAGCCGACCGCGCTGCTGGTGAAGCCGGTAACTCCGTACCCGCGCAACAGATGTTCGGAGAAGGCGTAACTCGCGATCGCCATCAGGATGACGGCCCCACACGACACCGCGATCACCATTCGTCCGGTGAACTGGCGGCGCAGCAGCATGATGCCGCCGACCAGAAGGCCGGCGGCGACGGCACCGGATACCACCGCCAGCAACGCGAAGAAGCCACCGGACACGTTGCTGTACTTGGTGAGCGGCGAGGCGAGCCCCAACAGGCTGCCGAGGGCGCCGATCCCGTGCACGAGACTGCCGAGGAAGCTCAAGATCGCGGCGGTGATGGCCGTCGCGCCGCTGGGCTGCAGGGCGGCGCCCAGCGGGGGATAGCCCGCCTGACCGTAGGGGGTGCCCGCCGCGGGGCTATACGGATTCCCCGCCTGGCCATAGGGATTCCCTACCTGGCCATAGGGATTCGCCGGTTGGCCATACGGATTTCCCGCGGGGGCGCCGTACGGATTCGGCCCCGGGTTGGGGCCCCACCCCGGCTGTCCGGGCGGCCCCTGCCAGGGTGTCACCATGGACCGGGCGCCGGTGCGCCGGTCCGCGCCGGGGACGCCAAGCACCACAGCCGGGTGGACGGCACCAGCGCGAGCGCCATCGTGATCGCCGGCATCACCAGGTTGAACAGCAGGCCGCCCATCCCATAGCCCAGGCCCGCCGCGCTGTTGACCGGCATGCCGTATTCGCTGGAAATGTTGTGCAGCATGTGTTGGCCGTAGGCGAAACCGATCAGTGCGATCAGCATCGCCGCCGCGCACGCCCCGGCAATGACGGTCCGGCCCACCAGGCGGCGGCGCAGCAGCAGGATCCCCCCGGTCGTCAGCGCCGCGGCCAGCGCCAGCGAGACCAGAGCGGAGAAGGCGAAGTAGCCGGTGCTGGCGTATTTCGCCCACGGTGCGCTCAACGCGATGGCCGTCCCGATGACCCCGACGCCGGAGGCCACCGCGCCCAGGAAACTCAACACGGCGGCCGCGATCGCGGTCCCGCCACTGGGTGCGGCACCCGGGTAGCCCGGCGGTGGGTAGGGAGCCCCGGGGTAGGGGCCGCCCACCGGCGGCGGACCGTACTGTCCCGGCGGAGGACCGTACGGTCCTGGAGGCGTCGTGAGACCCCAACCCGGTTGGCCGGGCGGCTGCCAAGGGTTCATGCTGATGAACGCTATCAGGGGCAGGTGGCTGCGGTGGCCGCGAATTTCGGGCCGGGGCGGGCCGGGCTCAGCCGACCAGCCAGCGTTTGGTGGCGGGCAGCAGTGCGAGCACCCCGCTGGCGATTTGCAGCACGGGGATGGTGTGCACGATCCACGGCACCCGGGCACCCGCGATGAACACGCTGCCGAACGTCAACAAGGCGATCACGGCGCCGACCGCGATCAGGTAGCGGCCATAAGGTTGGCGCCGCAGCAGCAGGATCACCCCGGACACCGTGGTCGCCGCGAACACCAACGTCAGAAACCCGACCGCGACGCAGAACAGGCGGTCCGACCCCCACCACCCCGCGATCAGGTCGGTGGCCACCACCGCGGTCGCCCAGCCGCTGAGGATGGTGACGGCGCTGGTGGCGATGGCCGTTTTGCCGCTGGACTCCGGCACGGCGGGGCCCCCGTAGGGCACGGGCGCCGGCGCGGGTGGTGGCCGGTGCTGGGCAACCCGGGTGGTCGGGATCGGTATCGCCCCGGTGGGGGCCCGACGGATGATGCCGGTTCGGGGACCCGTGGAGGGCCCGGTCACCGGGCCGCTGGACGTGCGTGGGTTCGCGCCGGAGAAGGGTTCGTGCGAATCGGTCACCAGACCAGGCTAGCCACCCATGTTGATGCCGCGCTTGGCCAGCCACGGGACCGGGTCGATCCGGCTGGAGCCGTTGAGCAGCACTTCGAAATGCAGGTGCGGGCCGGTGGAGTCGCCGCGGTTGCCCATCGTCGCAATCTGATCGCCGGCCATCACCCGCTCGCCGACGCCGACCGTGGTGGTGTTGACGTGGCCGTACAGGGTGACCGTGCCGTCGAAGTGACGCAGCTTGACCAGCATGCCGTAGCCGGCGCTGGGCCCCGCCTCGATAACGACACCGTCGGACACCGCCAGGATCGGGGTGCCGATGGAGTTGGCCACGTCGATGCCGCCGTGCAGGGCACCCCAGCGGTAGCCGAAGGCCGAGGTGAAGATGCCGCGGGTGGGCTGGACGTACAACGGCCGCTGCAGCCGCGCCTCACGTTCGGCGCGTTCCTGCGCGAAGGCGACGCCCTTGGCGAGTTCCTCGTCGTGGACCACGGCGTTCGCGGCGGGCCGGACGGTGACCATCTGCATGTTCTGCGTGGCGGTGGGCCCGGTGCCGCCGCCCATCGAGGCGGCGCCGGCGGCCAGCACCGTCGTCGTCGACGGGGCAGCGGAGTGACTGAGCGCGGCGTGCGCCGCGGCGGAGGCCGCGCCGGCGGCCATGGCCGCGATCAGAATGCGGCCCTTGACCGCGCTGGTCGCCGGCTTGCGGTGCTGTCCGCGACGTACGGTCGGCGCGTCCAGCGGCAGCGCGGTCAGGTTGTCGGTGTCGTGCAGGTCATCCAACTCGGGGGCCTGCAATACACCGGCTTCGTCGTCGAAGGTCGGCTCGGCGAGATCACCGAACTCGTCGAACGGGATGATGTCGGTGACTTCGTTACGGCTAGGTGCGGGGACGTTCGATCCACGGGTGGCTCCGGTATCGGGAGACTGAGCCCAGCCGCGGTGCGTCAACCTGGAATCCCTCGGGTCGTGACCATAACGTTACATAGACCTTGGAGAGAGTAGCGACCGGCCGCCGAAACTGGCAAGTCATCCGGCAAATCCGCTTCTACCTGTGACTTGAATCACTTCGCATCCTCGGTGAGATGTGCCACATGTGTGGTAGGCGGCAAAGGGTACTCGCTAGTAGGTCGATACAGTTCCCCGGGCGAAGTTCATAGAACCGACCGCGACTCAAGCAAGCCGTTAGCCGACCATAGACAGTGAGGCCATGGATCTTTTCGAGTATCAGGCGAAGGAGTTATTCGCCAAGCACAGTGTTCCCACCACCCCGGGCCGCGTAACCACCTCCGCCGAGGACGCGCAGGCCATCGCCACCGAGATCGGCCGACCGGTGATGATCAAGGCGCAGGTCAAGGTAGGCGGCCGCGGTAAGGCCGGGGGCGTTAAGTACGCCGCTACGCCGGAGGACGCGCTCACCCACGCCAAGAACATCCTCGGTCTGGACATCAAGGGCCACATCGTCAAGAAACTGCTGGTGGCCGAGGCCAGCGACATCGCCGAGGAGTACTACATCTCCTTCCTGCTCGATCGGGCCAACCGCACCTACCTGGCGATGTGCTCGGTGGAAGGCGGCATGGAGATCGAAGAGGTCGCCGCGACCAAACCGGAACGGCTGGCCAAGGTGCCCGTCGACGCCGTCAAGGGCGTGGACCTGGCGTTCGCCCGCTCCATCGCCGAGCAGGGCCACCTGCCCGCCGACGTGCTCGACGCGGCGGCGGTGACGATCCAGAAGCTGTGGGAGGTCTTCGTCGCCGAGGACGCCACCCTGGTGGAGGTCAACCCGCTGGTGCGCACCCCCGACGACCAGATCCTGGCGCTGGACGGCAAGGTCACGCTGGACGCCAACGCCGACTTCCGGCAGCCCGGCCACGCCGAGTTCGAGGACCGCGAGGCCACCGATCCGCTGGAGCTCAAGGCCAAGGAGAACAACCTCAACTACGTCAAGCTGGACGGTCAGGTCGGGATCATCGGCAACGGCGCCGGCCTGGTGATGTCGACGCTGGACGTGGTCGCGTACGCGGGGGAGAAGCACGGCGGGGTCAAGCCGGCCAACTTCCTCGACATCGGTGGCGGCGCGTCGGCCGAGGTGATGGCCGCCGGGTTGGACGTCATCTTGGGCGATGATCAGGTCAAGAGCGTGTTCGTCAACGTGTTCGGTGGGATCACCGCGTGTGACGCGGTCGCCACCGGCATCGTCAAGGCGTTGCAGATTCTCGGTGACGCCGCCACCAAGCCGCTGGTGGTGCGCCTGGACGGCAACAACGTCGACGAAGGTCGGCGCATCCTGGCCGAGGCCAACCACCCGCTGGTGACGTTGGTTGCCACCATGGACGAGGCCGCCGACAAGGCGGCCCAGCTGGCCAACGCCGGAAAGGACGCGTAAGGCGATGTCGATCTTCATCAACAAGGACAGCAAGGTCATCGTCCAGGGCATTACCGGCAGTGAGGCCACCATCCACACCGCGCGGATGCTCAAGGCCGGCACCCAGATCGTCGGCGGGGTCAACGCCCGCAAGGCCGGCACCACCGTGTCGCACGAGGACAAGGGCGGCCGGCTGATCAAGCTGCCGGTGTTCGGCAGCGTGTCCGAGGCCATGGAGAAGACCGGCGCCGACGTGTCGATCATCTTCGTGCCGCCCAAGTTCGCCAAGGACGCCATCGTCGAGGCGATCGACGCGGAGATCCCGCTGCTGGTGGTCATCACCGAGGGCATCCCGGTGCAAGACAGCGCCTACGCGTGGGCCTACAACGTGGACAAGGGCAACAAGACCCGCATCATCGGCCCCAACTGTCCGGGCATCATCACCCCGGGCCAGGCGCTGGTCGGCATCACCCCGGCCAACATCACCGGCTCGGGTCCGGTCGGGTTGGTGTCCAAGTCGGGCACCTTGACCTACCAGATGATGTACGAGCTGCGCGATTTCGGGTTCTCCACGTCCATCGGCATCGGCGGTGACCCGGTCATCGGCACCACCCACATCGACGCCATCGAGGCCTTCGAGAAGGACCCCGAAACCAAGGTCATCGTGATGATCGGCGAGATCGGTGGGGACGCCGAGGAGCGGGCCGCCGAGTTCATCAAGGCCAACGTGTCCAAGCCGGTGGTCGGCTACGTCGCCGGATTCACTGCGCCCGAGGGCAAGACGATGGGGCACGCCGGGGCGATCGTGTCCGGGTCGTCGGGCACCGCGGCGGCCAAGAAGGAGGCCCTCGAGGCTGCCGGGGTGAAGGTGGGCAAAACCCCGTCGGAAACCGCGGCGCTGGCCCGCCAGATCCTGGAGAGCCTGTAACGGTTTCCCCCGTTTCCCCGGTTTTCCCGCGAGCAGACGCAGAATCGCACCCGGACCGGTCCGGGAATGCGATTCTGCGTCTGCTCGGCGTAGAAAGGTGACCACATGAGCGTCCACCCGCGCACCCCAGTGGTGGTCGGGGTCGGCCAGGCCGCCGAGCGGATCGACGACGCCGAGTATCGCGCCATGTCCCCGGTCGAGTTGGCCGCCGCCGCCGCGCAGGCCGCCTTGGACGACGCCGGCGCCGACGCCGCCCTGGTCGCCAAGGCCGTCGACACCGTGGTGGCCACCCGGCAATTCGAGAACTCGATTCCGAAAGCTCCGGCGCCGCTGGGTAAGTCGAACAACTTCCCGCGGTCGGTGGCGCGTCGGATCGGCGCGGATCCCGCGCGGGCGGTGCTGGACAAGGTCGGTGGCCAGGGACCGCAAAAGCTGGTCTCCGAATTCGCGGCGGGCATCGCCGCCGGCGCCGCCGACGTGGTGCTGCTGTGTGGATCCGATGCGACGTCGACACTGCGGCACTTCGCCGACGCGGAGGACAAGCCAGACTTCACCGAGACCGTCGACGGCCAGCTGGAGGACCGCGGCTTCGGGCTGGAGGAGTTCGTCGAGCGCTACACGGTGATCCACGGGCTGACCGGGGCGCCGGTGCAGTACGGGCTGCTGGAGAACGCCCGCCGCGCGCGGCTGGGATTGGGTCCGGCCGACTACCTGCAGGCGATGGGCGAGCTGTTCGCCCCGTTCACCAAGGTGGCCGCCAAGAACCCGCTGTCGGCCTCACCGGTCGAGCGTTCGGTGGACGAGCTGATCACGATCAGCGAGAGCAACCGGATGATCTGCGACCCGTACCCCCGGCTGCTGGTGGCCCGCGACCAGGTCAACCAGGGTGCGGCCGCGCTGCTGATGTCGGTGGAGGCCGCCCGCCGGCTCGGGGTGCCCGAGGACCGCTGGGTGTACCTGCACGGCCACGCCGATATGCGCGAGCAGCGGCTGCTGGAGCGCCCCGATTTGGGTGGCTACCCGGCCGCCGTCACCGCGGTGACCGAGGCGCTGGCGGTGGCCGGCATCGGCCTCGACGACGTCGCGGCCCTCGACCTGTACAGCTGCTTTCCCGTCCCGGTGTTCAACATCTGCGATGCGTTCGGGTTGTCAGCGGACGATCCGCGCGGCCTGACGCTGACCGGGGGGCTGCCGTTCTTCGGCGGCGCCGGCAACAACTACTCGATGCACGCGATCGCCGAGGCCGTGGCCGCCACCCGCAGGGCGCCCGGCCAATTCGCGTTGGTCGGCGCCAACGGCGGGATGCAGAGCAAATACTCGGTGGGGGTGTATTCGACCACGCCGACGGACTGGAAACCCGGCAACAGCCGCGCCTTGCAGGACGAGTTCGACGCGCTGCCCACGGTCGCCGTCACCGAGCAGGCCGACGGGCCCGCGACGATCGAGACCTACAGCGTCCGCTACGACTGGCCGACGCGGACCGGGATCGTCATCGGCCGACTCGACGCCGACGGCACCCGCTTCCTGGCCACCACCGAGGACGAGGACCTGGTGGCGCTGCTGTCCGACGGCGAACCGCTCGGGGCCCAGATCACCGTGCGCGCGCTCGACTACGGCAACCGCTGCAGCCTGCGCTAGCGCCTTAGCCCTGGGCGCGAGCGTGCGCAAAATGCCAGTTCAAGGGGCGTTTTCGCGTACATTTGCGCACCCTCGCGGTGACCGCGGCGAGGGCGGCGGCGAGGGGCGCGAGGGGGCTGCCGTGACGGGCTAGGCCAGGGCGCCGAGTTTGCTGGCCAGCCGCTCCACGTAGGCGGCCACTTCGGCTTCGGGCTTGTCCGGCAGGCCGAACAGCACCTCGGTGACCCCCAACTCGGCCCAGTGCGCCAGCTTCTCGGGCACCGGCTTGAAATCCAGCGCGACGATCTGCGGCGCCCCGTCGCGGTCGGCGGCCGCCCAGGTGTCCTGCAGGAGCTTCACCGGGGCGTCGATGTCGAAGTCGCGCGGTGTGGTGATCCACCCGTCGGCGCTACGCGCGATCCACTTGAAGTTCTTCTCGGTGCCGGCGGCCCCGACCAGCACCGGGACATGCGACTGCACCGGCTTGGGCCAGGCCCAGCTGGGCCCGAACTTAACGAATTCACCGTCGTAGGAGGCTTCCTCCTGGGTCCACAGCGCCCGCATCGCCTCGAGGTACTCGCGCAGCATGGTGCGGCGCCGCCCCGGTGGCACGCCGTGGTCGGTGAGTTCGTCGGTGTTCCAGCCGAACCCGACGCCCAGGCTCACCCGACCGCCGGACAGGTGATCCAGGGTGGCGATCGACTTCGCCAAGGTGATCGGGTCGTGCTCGACGGGCAGCGCCACCGCGGTCGACAGACGCACGCGCGAGGTGACCGCGCACGCCGCGCCGAGACTCACCCACGGGTCCAGGGTGCGCATATAACGATCGTCGGGCAGCGATTCGTCGCCCGTCGTCGGGTGCGCGGCCTGGCGTTTGACCGGGATATGGGTGTGCTCGGGCACGTAGAAGGTCTGGAAACCGTGTTCGTCGGCAAGCTTGGCGGCCGCCGCCGGGGTGATGCCGCGATCGCTGGTGAATAGTACGAGCCCGTAATCCATGCCTCGAATTAGAACGTGTTCCAGTTGGGGAGGCAACCACCGGGGTGGTCAAAGCGCCCCAAACGTCGGGCGATGCCGCCGCGAATGACATCCAGATCGGCGCAGCGGACCCGCGGCTGCGTGCGCTAGCGTAGGTGGTCGAACCGCGTCGCATCGCCCGCTCCGCCGAGCTGCGGCGTTTTATGGCGCGGTCCGACGTAGCGTCGCGGGGAAGCGACGTCTGGGGTAGCGTCCACCACGCGACGCTGCAACAGCACTGGAAGCACAGGAGAAGCCATGACCTACCCGCCGGGAACCTCCGGATATCCGCCCGCACAGCAGCCGCCCGGTTCCTACGGGTCCGCGACTGCCTCGTTCGCTAAGACCGAGGACGCCGAGAGCAAGCTGCCGCTGTACCTGGCCGTCGCGACGGTGGTGCTCGGGCTGGCGGCGTATCTGGCCACCTTTGGCCCGATCCACGTCAGTGAGGACGGTGACTTTTCCAGCAGCGGTGCCGGCCAGGGCATCGCGGTGGCGGTTGTGGCCGCGCTGCTCGCCGCGGTGGGTTTGCTGCCGAAAGCCAAGAACTACACGCCGATCGTCGCGGTGATCGCGGCGGGCGGTGCGCTGCTGACGATCTCGGAAGCCTTGACCCCGGGTGAACACTTCGCCACCGGTTGGGGTCTGTGGTTGGCGTTGGGCTTCACCGTCCTGCAGGCGGTCGCCGCGGTGGTTGCGCTGCTGCTGGAGGCGGGTGTGGTCACCGCGCCGGCGCCCAAGCCCAAATACGACCAGTACGCGCAGTACGGCCTCCCGCAGGGGGGCGGCTACTACGGTCAGCCCGGCGGACAGCAGGCCCCGGGGCAGCAGCAGTCCGGCTACCCGTCGTATGGCAGCTACCCGTCGGGACCGTCGACCGGAGGATTCAGTGCGCAGGGACCTTCGACGGGCGGATTCGCCACCGGCGCCCAGCCGACGCAGCAGGTCCAGCAGCAGCCGCAGGGGCAGCAGGGCCAGCAGCACCAAGGTCCGCCCACCCCGCCGACCGGGTTCCCCAGCTTCAGCCAACCCCCGTCCGGTGGACAGGGCGGCCCGAATTCCGGCCACGGTCAGCAGCAGCACGGCCAGCAGCAGCACGGCCAGGGCCAGCAGGCGCCGTCGGGACCCCAGCAGCAATAATCGCGCGCTCTCGCGCCAGTTAGGGTGCGTGCGCGAAGAGTGACATCGGTGCAGGACAGTCGCGCAGCGGGCGCACGCCAGGCACGTGACCTGGTCCGGGTTGCATTCGGCCCGGCACTGGTCGCGCTGGTAGTCATCGCGGCAGTGACGTTGGTGCAGTTGCTGTTTGCCAACAGCGACATGACCGGCGCACTGGGGGCCATCGCCAGCATGTGGCTGGGTGTGCACCAGGTACCGATCTCGATCGGCGGCCGCGAGCTGGGCGTGATGCCGCTGCTGCCGGTGCTGCTGATGGTGTGGGGCACGGCGCGCACCACCGCCCAGGCGACCCTCGGGCACTCATCCTGGTTCGTCATCCGCTGGATCGTGGCGTCGGCGCTGGGCGGACCGCTGCTGATCGCCGCAATCGCGCTGGCCGTCATCCACGACGCGGCCTCGGTGATCACCGAGCTGCAGACCCCCAGCGCCGCGGGGGCGTTCGCGCACGTGCTGGTGGTGCACGCCATCGGCGCCGGAATCGGTGTCGGGTCGCGGGTGGGCCGGCGACTGTTGGCGATATCGATGCTGCCCGATTGGCTGGCCGGCTCGGTGCGGGCCGCGGCCGCGGGGGTGCTGGCGCTGGTCGGGTTGTCGGCCGCGGTGACGACCGGGTCGCTGGTGGTGCACTGGTCGACCATGCACGAGCTGTACGCGATCACCGACTCGGTGTTCGGCCAGTTCAGCCTCACCGTGCTGTCAATGCTGTATGCGCCCAACGTGATTGTCGGCACCTCGGCGATGGCGGTGGGATCCAGTGCGCATATCGGTTTCGCGACGTTCAGCTCGTTTTTCGTGTTCAGCGGCGACATCCCGGCGCTGCCGATCCTGGCGGCGGCGCCGAGCCCGCCGCTGGGCCCGGTGTGGGTGGCGTTGCTGATCATCGGCGCGTCCTCCGGGGTGGCGGTCGGCCAGCAGTGCGCGCGACGGGCGTTGCCGCTGCTGCCGGCCATGGCCAAGCTGCTGGTTGCCGCGCTGATCGCGGCGTTGGCCATGGCGCTGCTTGGGTATGCCGGCGGCGGTCGGCTCGGCAATTTCGGCGATGTCGGCGTGGACCAAAGCACCTTCGGTGTCGCGGTGTTCGGCTGGTTCGCGGTCGTCGGCGCGGTCACGGTGGCGATGAGCGGCGGCATCACCCGTCGGCCCCGTGCGCCCAAACCCGCGCGTCGAGCCGAAGCTGCTCCGGCGCCCGCACCCGCTGCGGCGCCCGCACCCGAGCCGGAGGTCGCGCCCGAGTCGGATGCCGATGGCGGGACGGAGGAGGAGGAGCCCAGCGCCGAAGCCGCCGCGTCGGTCGAGGACCCGAGCCCCGACGCCGCGGCCGAGCCGTTCGGGGACCCCGAGGACGAGATGTTCGCCGACGACGACGTCGCACCGGGTGACGGCGATGCCGGCAGCGGCCCCGACGAACCGCACCGCCCGTCGGACTGACGACCGAGACTGTGGTGAGGGCACCGAGACTGCGTTGAGGGCATCGAGACTGCGCCCATGGCGTCGAGACTGCGGTGAGGACGCACCTGCCACTGAAATTTTGGCCTGGGCGCAGGCTCGGTGCCGTGAGCGCAGGCTCGAGGCCCTGAGCGCAGGCTCGGCGCCGTAGATGCAGGCTCGACGTCGTACATGCAGCCTCGCAGCCGTAGCTTCAGCCTCGACGCCACCAGCGCAGCCTCGATCCACATCCGCGTGCCGCCGGGCGGCCCGCATCGCCGCCGGGCTAGGCTCGTGACGTGCAGCAAACGCTCCGTGTGCCCCCGAGTGCACCGGCCCGGCTGGTGGTGCTGGCCTCGGGAACGGGGTCGCTGCTCCAGTCCTTGCTCGACGCCGCCGTCGCGGACTATCCGGCGCGGGTCGTCGCCGTCGGCGTGGACCGCAGTTGCCGGGCCGTCGAGGTCGCCGAGGCCGCCGGCGTCGCGGCGTTCACCACCCGGCTGGTCGACTACCCCGACCGCGCCGCCTGGGACGCCGCCATCACCGAGGCCACCGCCGCGCATGCACCCGACTTCGTCGTCTCCGCGGGTTTCATGAAGATCCTTGGACCGCAGTTCCTTTCTCGCTTCCCCGGACGCATCCTGAACACCCACCCGGCGCTGTTGCCGGCTTTCCCCGGCGCCCACGCCGTGCCCGAGGCGCTCCAGTACGGCGTGAAGGTCACCGGGTGCACGGTGCACCTGGTGGATGCCGGCACCGACACCGGGCCGGTGCTGGCCCAGCAGCCCGTTCCGGTGTTCGACAACGACGACGAGGCCACCCTGCATGAGCGCATCAAAGTTGTCGAGCGGCAACTGTTGGTGGACGTGGTGGCGGCACTGGTCACCGGTGGCGTGACCTGCATCGGACGAAAGGCGACCATAGGATGACGGACAGAAGGCCGATCCGCCGCGCGCTGATCAGCGTCTACGACAAGACCGGGCTGGTCGAGTTGGCCCGCGGCCTGCACGCCGCCGGTGTGGAGATCGTCTCCACCGGCTCGACCGCGAAGACCATTGCCGACAAAGGCATTCCGGTGAAACCGGTGGAAGAGGTGACCGGCTTTCCCGAGGTGCTCGACGGCCGGGTGAAGACCCTGCATCCGCACGTGCACGCCGGGCTGCTCGCCGACCTGCGCAAGCCCGAGCACGCCGCGGCGCTGGCCGAGCTGGGGATCGCCGCGTTCGAACTCGTGGTGGTCAATCTGTACCCGTTCAGCGAGACCGTGGAGAGCGGGGCCGGCGTCGACGAGTGCGTCGAGCAGATCGACATCGGCGGACCGTCGATGGTGCGGGCGGCCGCCAAGAACCACCCGAGCGTGGCGGTGGTGGTCGACCCCCTCGGCTACGACGGTGTGCTGGCCGCGGTCAAGGCCGGCGGGTTCACCCTGGCCGAACGGAAACGACTGGCGACACTGGCTTTTTGGCACACCGCCGAATACGACGTCGCGGTGGCCGGCTGGATGGGCTCGACGCTGGCCGACGACGAACCGCGAGAGCCGTTGCCGGAGTGGTTCGCCGGGACCTGGCAGCGCTCGGCGCAGCTGCGATACGGCGAGAACCCGCACCAGCAGGCCGCGCTCTACGCCGATGCCAGCGCCTGGCCGGGTTTGGCGCAAGCCGACCAGCTGCACGGAAAAGAGATGTCGTACAACAACTTCACCGACGCCGACGCGGCGTGGCGGGCCGCGTTCGACCACGAAGAGATCTGCGTGGCGATCATCAAACACGCCAACCCGTGCGGCATCGCGATCTCCGCGGAGTCGGTCGCCGACGCGCACCGCAAGGCCCACGACTGCGACCCGCTGTCCGCATTCGGTGGGGTGATCGCGGCGAACACCGAAGTCAGCGTGGAGATGGCGGAGTACGTCAGCACCATCTTCACCGAAGTCATCGTCGCGCCGGCGTATGCGCCGGGAGCCGTGGAGGTGCTGGCCCGCAAGAAGAACATCCGCGTCTTGGTGGCCTCCGAACCGCTGCGCGGCGGCACCGAGCTGCGCCAGGTCAGCGGCGGGCTGCTGATGCAGCGCCGCGACGGACTCGACGCGCCCGGCGACAACCCGGCCAACTGGACGCTGGCCACCGGATCGCCGGCCGACCCCGCGACCCTGGCCGATCTGGTGTTCGCCTGGCGCACCTGCCGCGCGGTCAAGTCCAACGCGATCGTCGTCGCCGCCAACGGCGCCACCGTCGGGGTCGGCATGGGGCAGGTCAACCGGGTCGACGCCGCCCGGCTGGCCGTCGAACGGGGCGGGGACCGGGTCCGCGGCGCGGTCGCGGCCTCCGACGCGTTCTTCCCGTTCCCGGACGGGCTCCAGACGCTGACCGCGGCCGGGGTGCGCGCGATCGTGCACCCGGGCGGCTCGGTCCGCGACGACGAAGTCACCGCCGCGGCCACCCAGGCCGGGGTGACCCTGTACCTGACCGGGGCCCGCCACTTCGCCCACTAAAAGCCCTGCACACACCGTGCGCGACCCCAGCACGCTTTACAAAAAGATTGCAGGCACTTACTATCTAACGGATAGTTCGCTGATCGCCCGCAGTCGCGGAGCGACGCGATGAGCAGGGGTGGCGCTAATGGCCTACGACGTGATCATTCGCAACGGCCTGTGGTTTGACGGCACCGGCCGGGCCCCGCAGGTCCGCACGCTGGGCATCCGGGACGGCGTGGTGCGCACCGTGTCCGCCGATCCGGTCGACGAAACCGGCTGCCCCGACGTGATCGACGCCGCGGGCAAGTGGGTGGCGCCGGGCTTCATCGACGTGCACACCCACTACGACGCCGAGGTGCTGCTCGATCCGGGGCTGCGGGAGTCGGTGCGCCACGGTGTCACCACGGTGCTGCTGGGCAACTGTTCGCTGTCCACGGTGTACGCCGACTCCGAGGACGCCGCCGACCTGTTCAGCCGCGTCGAGGCGGTGCCGCGCAAGTTCGTGCTGGGCG
The DNA here is from genome assembly GCF_001854525.1 of Mycobacterium talmoniae. Taxonomy (NCBI): domain Bacteria; kingdom Bacillati; phylum Actinomycetota; class Actinomycetes; order Mycobacteriales; family Mycobacteriaceae; genus Mycobacterium; species Mycobacterium talmoniae. The sequence continues at coordinate 5,878 of NZ_MLQM01000044.1, read as the reverse complement.
CGCTGCAGGCGAAGAAGACCTGGTCGACGCCCGCGGAGTACGTCCGCGCCCTCGACGCGCTGCCGCTGGGGCCCAATGTCGGCTCGTTGCTTGGTCATTCCGATCTGCGGGCGGCGGTGCTGGGGCTGGACCGGGCCACCACGCCCGGGGTCCGGCCGACCGCGGCCGAGTTGGACCGGATGGCCGCGCTGCTCGACGAGGGGCTGGCCGCCGGACTGCTCGGCATGTCCGGGATGGACGCGGCCATCGACAAGCTCGACGGTGACCGGTTCCGGTCGCGGGCGCTGCCGTCCACCTTCGCCACCTGGCATGAACGCCGCAGGCTGATCGGTGTGCTGCGCCACCGCGGCCGGATCCTGCAGAGCGCGCCCAACGTGAAGAATCTGCTGTCGGGGGTCCAGTTCTTCCTGGCCAGCAGCCGGATGTTCGGCCGCCGCCGCGGCGTCCGGATGAGCCTGCTGGTCTCTGCCGACACCAAGTCGATGCCCGCCTCGACCGCAATCCTGGGCCCGCTGACCCGGCTGCTCAACACCGCGCTGACCTCGTCCGTGCGGTTCCAACACCTGCCGGTGCCGTTCGAATTGTATTCCGACGGCATCGATCTGCCCGTCTTCGAAGAGTTCGGGGCCGGCACTGCGGCCCTGCATCTGCGGGACCAGTTGGAGCGCAACAAATTGCTGGCCGACGTCGAGTACCGCCGCAAGTTCCGGCGCCAGTTCGACCGGCGCAAACTGGGGCCGACGTTGTGGCACCGCGACTTTCACGACGCGGTGATCGTCGAATGCCCCGACCACAGCCTGATCGGCAAAAGCTTCGGGCAGATCGCCCACGAGCGCGGGCTGCACCCGCTGGACGCGTTCCTCGACGTGCTGGTCGACAACGGCGAGCGCAACGTCCGGTGGACCACCACCGTGGCCAACCACCGGCCCAAACAACTCGACAAGCTGGCCGGCGAGCCCACCATCCATCTGGGGTTCTCCGATGCCGGTGCGCACCTGCGCAACATGGCGTTCTACAACTTTCCGGTGCGGCTGCTCAAGCGGGTGCTCGACGCGAACACCGCCGGCCATCCGTTCCTGTCCGTCGAACGGGCGATCTATCGCCTCACCGCCGAAGTCGCGGACTGGTTCGGCCTGCAGGCCGGGACGCTGCGGGAAGGCGACCGCGCCGATTTCGTGGTGATCGACCCTGCGGGGCTGGACGATTCGGTGGACGGCTACCACGAGGAAGCGGTCCCGTTCTACGGCGGTCTGCGCCGGATGGTCAACCGCAACGACGCGGCCGTGGTCGCCACCGGCGTCGGCGGTGCGGTGGTGTACCGCCACGGTGAATTCCGCGCCGGGTACGGTACGACGGTGAAGTCCGGGCAGTTCTTGCGGGCCGGTGCCCGTCAACCGCAGCACGCCTGACATGGCCCGCACCCAGCAGCAACGCCGCGAGGCCACCGTCGCGCGGCTGCTCGACGCCAGCATCGCCACCATCGCCGAGATCGGCTACGCCCGGGCGTCGGCCAAGGTGATCACCGCCCGCGCCGGGGTTTCGGACGGGGCGCTGTTCCGGCACTTCGACACCATGGGTGACTTCATGGCCGCCACCGCCCACGAGGTGTCGCGCCGGCAGCTGGACCTGTTCACCAAACGCGTCGCGGAGATCCCCGCCGACCGGTCGGCGCTGGAAGCGGCGCTGACCATCCTGGCCGATCTGACCGGCAACGCCACCAACGCCGTGCTGTACGAGCTGATGATCGCCGCCCGCACCGACGACAAACTGCGGGTCACGTTGCGCAACGTGCTCGCCGACTACCGGGCGAAGATCTTCGACGCCGCCCGTGCCCTGCCCGGCGCCGACGGGTTTCCCGCCGACCTGGTGCCCAACCTGGTGGCGCTGGTCACCAATAGCTTTGACGGCGCGGCGCTCGTGGAAGCGGTGCTGCCGCAGCCGGATCTGGCGGCCAAGCGCATTCCGCTGTTGCTGTCGCTGCTCGCCTCGGTGCCGAGCGGCCAGCCCGACTAGGCGCTGGCCTCGTCGGGCACCGTCATCACGTAGTCGATGAACGTGGCGATCTCCCGGACCGCCCGGCGCGCATCGGGGTTCACGTCGAAGCTGAGCTGGAACATGTGCATCGACTTGTGCCACACCTGCACCCAGGACGGCACCCCGGCGGCGGTGAGCCGCTCGGCCAACACGTGGGTGTCGCCCAGCAGCATCTCGTGGGTGCCGACCTGCAGCAGGCACGGACCCAGGCCGCGCAGATCGGCGTCCGGCGGCATCAGCGGCAGCTCCCGGGTGCCGTTGACGGTGGCGAAGACGTCGTAGATGAACTTGACCGTCATAAACGGGAACAGCACGTCGCGATGGGTTTTCAGGGCCCGATACTTGAGGTCCATGTCCGACGACGTCAACGGCGACAGCAGCGCCTGCCCGGCCGGCACCGGCAGCCCGGCGTCGCGGACCGCCAGCGCGGTCAGCGCCGCCATCAAACCGCCGGCGGAATCCCCGGCCAGCACGATGCGCTCCGAGGCAAACCCCAGCGACAGCACCTGGCGGTAGGCGTCGACGCCGTCGGCGATCGCCTCCTCGACACCGGCCTGCGGCGCCAACCGGTAGCCGACGTTGAGCACCTGCGCGTCGGCGGCCTCGGACAGCTTGCTGACGAACCGGCGGTGGGAGTTGAGGCCCAGCGTCACCAGCGCCGACCCGTGGAAGTAGACGATCACCCGGTCGGAGTTCCGCGCGGCCGGGGCGATGACCCATTCGGCCGGGCAGTTCGGCAAGGTGACCGTCGTCACGGCGGTGCCCGGCAGCGGCGGCACCACCCGCAGCGGCTTGTCGATCACGTCGAGCCGGGCGCGTTGCAGCAGGTCCGGGCGGATCCGGTTGATCACCAGGCCGATCAGGGTCAGGGCGCCGAGCACCGGCCGAACGAAGATGGCGGTCAACGTGCCCAGCATCCGGGACTGCCAGCAGGCCGGTCCGTAGTGGGCGGTCGCGGGCCGGTCCTCCCAATCAGGCAAATTCACGGTACCAAGGGTATCGGGTACGCCCGGCCGCGCCGAAATCGGCGGGGAAATGTCTGGCCGCGCAGACGGGCGGTCCGCCATACTTGGCCGCGTGTCCGATCAGCCGCCGCCCGAACCGGGTGAGTTCCGCGCCAAGCCGGGTTCGGCGCGTCGCTCACCGCAGGAGAAGAAGCGGCTGAGCTACGACCGGGACTGCCGCAACTGCTACGGCGAGAACGACAAGTCGTCCCGCAAGGCGATCCGCTTCCACAAGCGGCGGGTCAACAAGACCAACCGCCACCATGACCGCCAGGCCCTGCAGCGCTCCACCGGCCCACGCCAACCCGACACCGAGGACCTCACCGAGCAGCGGCTGCACGCTCGGAAACGCAAGAAATGGCAGAAGGGGGCCGACGCGCCGCTGGGCGGCTACGTCAACGTCAAACTGAGACGTCGCCGCGGCGAGAGCCGGTACGACGACAGCACTTGGAACCAGCGGGTGTGGGAGTACCGCAGCTGAATCCGAACGCCTGGTATGACGGGGTGGCGACCGCGTCGTAGCGTGGAGTGGTGACTTCACCGCAGACGCTGCCCCGCACCCTCGGCGAATTGCGCGCCGCCGGCCACCGCGAGCGGGGGATCAAAGCCGAAATCCGGGAGAACCTGCTGGCCCGCCTCGCCGAAGGCGCCGATGGTGAAGCGATCTGGCCGGGGATCTGGGGCTTCGACGACACCGTGATCCCGCAGCTGGAGCGGGCGCTGATCGCCGGTCACGACTTCGTGCTGCTCGGCGAACGCGGCCAGGGCAAGACCCGGCTGCTGCGGTCGCTGGTCGGTCTGCTCGACGAGTGGACGCCGGTGATCGCCGGCGCCGAGCTCGGCGAGCATCCCTATTCGCCGATCACCCCGGAGTCCATCCGGCGCGCCGCCGACCTCGGCGACGAGCTGCCGGTGGCGTGGAAACACCGCAGCGAGCGCTACACCGAGAAGCTGGCCACGCCGGACACCAGCGTGGCCGACCTGGTCGGCGACATCGACCCGATCAAGGTCGCCGAGGGCCGCACCCTGGGCGATCCGGAGACCATCGCCTACGGCCTGATCCCGCGGGCGCACCGCGGCATCGTCGCGGTCAACGAGCTGCCCGACCTGGCCGAGCGCATCCAGGTGTCGATGCTCAACGTGATGGAGGAACGCGACATCCAGGTGCGCGGCTACACGCTGCGGCTGCCGCTGGACGTGCTGGTGGTGGCCAGCGCCAACCCGGAGGACTACACCAACCGCGGCCGGATCATCACCCCGCTCAAGGACCGGTTCGGTGCCGAGATCCGCACCCACTACCCGTTGGAGCTCGACGCGGAGGTCGGTGTCATCGCGCAGGAGGCGCACCTGAGCGCGCAGGTGCCCGACTATCTGCTGCAGGTGATGGCCCGGTTCGCCCGCTACCTGCGCGAATCCCGCTCCGTTGACCAGCGCTCGGGGGTGTCGGCCCGGTTCGCGATCGCCGCGGCCGAGACGGTGGCCGCCGCTGCCCGGCACCGCGGCGCGGTGCTGGGCGAGACCGACCCGGTGGCCCGGGTGGTCGATGTGGGCACGGTGGTCGACGTGCTGCGCGGCAAGCTCGAGTTCGAATCCGGTGAGGAGGGCCGCGAACAGGCGGTGCTCGAACACCTGCTGCGCCGCGCCACCGCCGACACCGCGTCCCACGTGCTCGGCGGGGTGGACGTGGGCCCGCTGGTGTCCGCGGTGGAGCGGGGTGCGGTGGTGACGACCGGGGAGCGGGTGTCGGCCAAGGATGTGCTGGCCGCGCTGCCCAACCTGCCGGTCGTCGAGGCGATCGCGCACCGGTTGGGCGCGGAAACCGATGGGGAACGCGCCGCGGCGCTGGAGTTGGCGCTCGAGGCGCTGTATCTGGCCAAACGCATCGACAAATCGTCGGAGGACGGCGAAACCGTCTATGGCTAAACGGCACTCATCGCGATACTCGGCGTACACCGGCGGTCCCGACCCGCTGGCCCCGCCGGTGGATCTGCGTGAGGCGTTGGAAGAGATCGGCCGGGACGTGATGGAGGGCACGTCGCCGCGCCGGGCGCTGTCCGAGCTGCTGCGGCGCGGCACCAAGAACCTGACCGGGGCCGACCGGTTGGCCGCGGAGGCCAACCGTCGTCGACGAGAATTGCTGCGCCGCAACAATTTGGACGGGACGCTGGGCGAGATCAAGAAGCTGCTCGACGAGGCGGTGTTGGCCGAACGCAAGGAGTTGGCCCGCGCCCTGGACGACGACGCCCGGTTCTCCGAGTTGCAGCTCCAGGCGCTGCCGTCGTCGCCGGCCAAGGCCGTCCAAGAGCTCTCGGATTACCAGTGGCGATCCGGTGAGGGCCGGGAAAAATACGAGCAGATCAAGGATCTGCTCGGCCGCGAACTGCTCGACCAGCGCTTCGCCGGCATGAAACAGGCGCTGGAGGGCGCCAGCGACGAGGACCGCCAGCGCGTCGCCGACATGCTCGACGACCTCAACGACCTGCTGGACAAGCACGCCCGCGGCGAGGACACGCCGCAGGACTTTCAGGACTTCATGGACAAGCATGGCGAGTTCTTCCCGGAGAACCCGCGCAATGTTGAGGAGCTGCTGGATTCGCTGGCCAAACGCGCGGCGGCCGCGCAGCGGTTCCGCAACAGCCTGTCCGCCGAGCAACGCGCCGAACTCGACGAACTGGCCATGCAGGCGTTCGGATCACCGGCGCTGCAGCAGGCGCTGATGCGGCTGGACGCGCATCTGCAGGCGGCGCGTCCGGGCGAGGACTGGTCGGGCTCCGCGGAGTTCTCCGGGGACAACCCGCTGGGGATGGGGGAGGGGGTGCAGGCGCTGGCCGACATCGGCG
>NZ_MLQM01000043.1:0-31511 GCF_001854525.1 Mycobacterium talmoniae | reverse complement strand
TTTGGTAGGTAACTCATTGACCACTACGCGATGGCCCACCCCAAGCCCGGTATCGACACACCCCAACAGGGATCCGTCCAGATCAGCCCCGGTCCCGAAACCCCACCACCCCAGGGGACTTACCCATCGACCACTACTTACAGCACCGCGACAGTCCCTATCTCGGCTGACCCAGGTCGGGTTAGAGCCGGTCGCGCACTCGCTGGACTGCGGCTAACAGCTCCTCGCGGCCCGCGTCGACCGCGCGATGCACCGGATCCTCGGGCCCATACCGAGCCAACACGTCACTTAGTCGATCATTAGCCGACACCGGCGTCCCATCCGGGCCGGTCGTCAAATCACAGAACGTTAACGCATCCAGAACGTCGCTGGGCGGATCACTGAACTCCGACAACCCCTGTAGACCACGCTCGGACGCCTCCAAGTGCGCTCCGCTGTGAAACGCCACCAACGACGCAACTAGCTCACCGAAGCCCGCCCACCGGGCAAACTCCGCGCCATCGAGCGGATGGAAACCCGCCCGGCACACCGAGGGTGCGTAGCCGATATCGTGTAACCACGCCGCGGCCGCCAAGCAATCAGCAGTCTCTGCGTCAAAATGCTGATCGAGCTGCTGCGCTGCTATCACCACGCCCCGCACATGCGCCAACCGCCGAGGCTGCCCCGCCAATCGCGCCTCGGCCTCCCGCTTCGCCAGAACCCCGCTCACACCACCCCGCCCGACCATCAGCGCCCCATCTCGGTGCTCTCAGCACCTCAGCAGCACTGCAAGCCGAAGCCGTCCTCGCAGCGCCTCCGCATCCCGCCACACGGACGGCAGGTGCACCAATACGCATCGACCGCCTCTGACTTGAGATGTGAGAACTTTCTTTACCCCTATCGAGAACGGCGGGGTGGCGCAGATCCTGATTGAGCACCGATGTCGCGATTCGAATCTGCGAGGTGGCGGCCGCCATTGCCTGCAGACCCAGCATCGGTGCCGCGGCCGAGTTGAAATGATCGTTGAGCGCAATGCTCGAAAACCCCATGCCTTCGGCCTGCTTGGCGGTCGCGGCGAGGTCGTGCACCTCAACACCCGAGGCGACCACTCCGAATCGGATGGGTTGGATCACTGCGACGCCCTACGCTTCCTGCTGACCAGCGCCGACGTCCGCTCCCATAACTCACGCGAGCGTTGTGAGTCGTAAGTGATCCGGTGCGCGCGACCGACGCGCCGCTTCACGAAGTACTCGCCGGCGGGCTCGAAGTGTTGATTCTCGTCGGAGGCCAGCCACACGAGTTGATCACAGGCTGCCTGCGGGGTGATGCCGACGAGCCGTTCGGTGTGCGCCCGCTGCATGACCGCAAGGACCCGTGAACCCGATGCCGGGCCGAAGTTGCTGTTGACGAAGCCGGGGTGAAACGATGCGGCGGATACACCGAGTCCGCCGTAGCGACGGTGCAATTCCCGAGTGAACATGACGAGCGCGACCTTGGAGCGCCCGTAGGCAACCGTCGGGCGCACCGGGTTGACGCAGAGTAGGTCGTCCACCGATACGCCTGGGCGCACCAACCGTTGCGACGAGCTCGACGTGCAGATGATCCGCGCCTTGGAGGCGACCAACACGTCCATCAGCGAGGTGGTGAGTAGGAACGCCGCAAGGTAGTTCACCTGAAGCACGCTGTCGAACCCGTCAATGGTGAGGCCATCCGCCGCAAAGACACTTCCGGCATTGTTGGCCAGCACGTCGATTCGCCGATAACGCTGCCGCAGATCCGCGGCCAAGGCCCGCACCTGGGCGAGGTCGGAGAAATCCGCACAGAGATAGTCGGTACCGAGTTCGTCGGCAATCGCCTTCGTCTTCGACACGGAGCGCCCGATGACGACGACGTTGTCGCGCCCGGCCGCCAACCGCCGGGCCGCTGCTGCACCGACGCCGTCGCTGGACCCAGTGATGACGATGGTCCGCTCCGGCACGTGCACCATACCCCTCGTCTGCACCGTTACTGCAACAGCTACTGGTAAGCCATACTGGTGTCAGGTACAGTACGTTGTGGACAGTCTGATTGGCAACCGCTGCTAGCGTCCTGAGAGGCATGGCCTGTGACTTCATCTCCTGACACCGCGAAGCGTCGCGTCGTTCACGTCGGCACCGGCATGACGGGCAGCGTTGCGTTGCGCGCAATCATCGACGACCCCGCACTCGAGCTGACCGGGCTCAAGGTGTCCTCGCCGACGAAGGTGGGCACGGATGCCGGTCAACTCTGCGGACGACCCGACGTCGGCATTGTGGCGACTGATGACCTGGCAGCAATCTTGGACGCCAAGCCCGATTGCATCGCCTACTGCGCGACCGCCGTCCGACGAGAAAACGAGGTCATCGCCGACATCGTCGGCTACCTGGAAGCCGGCATCAACGTCGTCACCATCTCCGCTATCCCCATGGTGTATCCGAAGGCGGCACCGGCCAAGTGGCGCGAACCGATTGAAAACGCCGCGCGTCAAGGTAACTCGACCTTCTACGCCACCGGGTGCGAACCCGGCTTCGTCAGCCTCAACCTGCCCACCGCTCTACTATCGGGTGCCGGGGTGATCGACTCCTACCGCATGGACGAATACGCCCTCGACCTCGACTTGTCCTACCCGATCTGGGAGGTGCTGCACGAGTCGATGGGCTTCGGAAAACCTGACGGCCACGTCCCGATTCGCATCGCTGTCGGCAAGGTGAACAACGACTGGGAACCCGTCGTGCGCTACATCGCCGACACACTGGGCGTGGACGTCCAACGAGTGGCACTGGACTGGGAGACGATCCTGGCTCCGCACGATCTGGACACCGCACTCGGGGTGATCCCGAAGGACACCATCTGCGGCCACCGCTGGCAACTCGCCGCGATGCATGACGAGCGTCCCGTCGTCTCCGTTCAGTACTTCGCCGCGGTGACCTCGACGCCATGGCCCGACTCTTGGCCGCGCCCCGCACAACCCGGCCAGGGAGGCATGGTGTTTCGCATCGAAGGAAACCCGAACATGACCCTCGACCTCCATCTGGATCCCGCACCAAGCGACGCCACCAACCCCGGCGTCGCCGCGACGGCGATGGCGGCGATCAACGCCATCCCCGCGGTCATCGACGCCGCGCCCGGCCTGCTCGACGCGCCACTGGCCGGCCCGTCTATCGTGACCCGTCAGATCCGGCGCTGACACGATGAACCAGGAAATCGTTGACCTGTATTACGACCCGTTTGACTTCGACATCGACGACGATCCATATCCGGTGTGGCGGCGGATGCGCGAGGAAGCGCCGCTGTACTACAACGAGCGCCACGACTTCTACGCGCTGAGCGGTGGGCAAGGAGGTGAGCGTGCAGGCTTCAAAGCCGGAGCGACAATCAGTCCGACGAGCGCGAGGCTCGCTGACTGAACATGCGATCGTGGAGACAGCCTTCGCGATAGCAGCGGAGTCGTCAATCGAGGAACTCAGCATTCCGCTGGTCGCCAAATCGCTGGACGTCGGCGTAACGAGCATCTACTGGCACGTACGCAACAAATCAGAGCTCCTCGACGCGATGACCGACCGCGCGTTGCGCCGCAGCCGCTTGCCGCGCTTCGCCGAGTCGGACGATTGGCGCGAGTCGTTGAAGGCGCACGCACGCGGCGTGCGCCGGACCTTCCTCAGCGATCCGGTGTTGACGGACCTGATCCTCATTCGAGGCGCACTGAGCCCGCTGGCACGACGGCTCGGCGAACAGGAGACGCAGAAAGCGATCGCCAACATGATCGATTCCGGTCTCGACGAGCAGACAGCCCACGACACATACTCCGCGGTGTCGGAACTCGTTCGAGGGTCGATACTTCTCGCGAGATTGGCACAAAAGCACAACGCAGTACCGCAGACGGAGTCCGCCGACGAGGGCGGATTCACCAGCGCCCCAGTACCGCCCGACGATCGAGCATTCGAACTCCTTCTGACGTCCGTGCTCGCCAGCGTTGCGCCCTAACTTCGTCGATTCAGTCACTACGTTTTATCAACAGCAACGTTGCTTTCTTGGTCGCCATGGTCGTGGCGTCTCCCAGCAAGAGCACAACCAGCGACACCGGCATTCGGCCCTGAGCTACCGAACACCAGCCGAGTACGCTGCCCGATGCGGCCACACCCATTATCCCGTGGCTTGCGAGAGTTCAAGTGAACCGAATGACCACAAGAACGTGACTCCCAGTCACCAACTTGGCGGCCGCCGTGATCACGCCGCCACAACGCCATCTTCGCCGCGGTGGTGACCATCGCGGTGTCCTTGACCGTCGACACCTGCCGAGCAGCAGCGCGACCGGCCGATCGACAGCCGCCGCATGCAGCTCCAGGCCGCCCTCACGCTCGCCGCGGAACTCGGGGCCACCGTCTTAGCCGATTCGGTAGGCACCTGAATCACGTTTGGACTGAAGTTCAACACCCGCGCCAGGATTTGCAGCACAGCCCAAGCACGCTCGCGCCCGCCGACGCTTCACTTGACGCATGGCAATCAACCTGCTGCATTACTCGACCGGCAACGACGATCCGACGTGGGGCGTCGTGCGCGGTAACACCGTCCTACCGCTGCCAGGCGAGTATGCGACCACTGCCGACGTGCTTCACCAAGGCGCAGACGCAGCCCGGACCCTGCTAGCCGAGTCTGGCAAACCCGGAATCCCGCTGGCAGACCTCACGCCTCTCAACCCCGTCGCTGGCGCCAGAATCATTTGCCAAGGCGCCAACTACCAAGCCCACATCGCCGAATCCGGCATGGACCCAAACCGGCCCTACAACCTGCTGTTCACCAAGTCCAGCGGGTCTCTCACCGGGGCACGGGACGATATCGTGGCTCCGTCTCATGTGAAGCTGCTGGACTACGAGATCGAGCTCGGCATTGTGATCGGCAAGGCCATCACAGCACCTACCGTGGTCTCAGCTGACCGTGTGGGCGAATACATCGGAGCGTTCGTCGTGGCAAACGATGTCAGCGCCCGCGACATCCAACTTTCGCAAGGGCAGTACTACAAAGGCAAGAGCTATAGGACGTTCTGCCCCGTCGGCCCTTACCTGTGCATCCCCGACCCAAACGAAGTAGACCGATGGCGTGATCTGCGGCTGACTTTGTCTGTCAACGGCGGCGTTCGGCAGGACGCGCTGGCCGGCGAAATGGTATTCGGCCCGGCGGAAACGCTCACTGAGTTCTCATACTTGGAGGACCTCGCAGTGGGTGACCTCCTGCTTACCGGCACCCCCGGTGGTGTCGCCATCCACCCTCCCAAAGCAATGGTTCAGCGCGTTGCCGCTTTGCTGCCTGATGCACAGAAATGGAAGCTGTTCGTGAAAATGCAGCGCCGCAACCCCGCCTACCTCAAGCCCGGCGATGAGGTAGTGGCGTCCATACGCACCGACGATGGAGCGCTCGACCTCGGTACCCAACACAACACCGTGACAACACATTCCGGCCGAAGCTGTAAGTAGGCGCATCCCAATGACACAATCCTCCGGACCCGCGTACCTCGCCCACTGGGTCGTCAAGACTGCCCGCGCGAGGGAGATGATCGACTGGTACGGGCTCGTTTTCGGCGCGCATGTCGTGCACGAGGACGACTCCATCGCGTTCCTTACCTGGGACGAAGAAAGCCACCGACTGGCACTGATCAAGCTGCCCAGCAAACTCAAGGTCGCCTTCCCACTCGCCAAGCTGCGCCGCAAGATCTACGGGATAGACCATCTGGCATTCACCTTTCCCTCCCTTGGCGACCTCTTGCACAAGTGGGAGCAACTGCAAGCAAACGGCATCGAGCCTGTATGGGCCATCAACCATGGCCCGACTACCTCGCTCTACTACGAGGACCCCGACGGCATCCGACTGGAGTTCCAGGTCGAGAACTTCACAACAGCAAAAGAGACCGCTGACTACTTCAACACCGACGCATTTTCCGAAAACCCTATCGGCATGAACATCGATCCGAGCTATCTGCTGGAGAAGCTCCGGGCGGGTGTGCCCGACGCCGAATTGCTCAAGCAGGGCGCCGGCACCCGTCCCGGCACCACCCAAAAAGCCAACCGCCAGACGCTGAACCTGAGGACGCTGTGATGCCTGAGGTAACCATCGTCGGCGCAGGGTCGACCGGCTGCACGCTCGCCCTGCTGCTGGCCCGCTACGGCATCGCCAGCACCGTTATCGAGAGACGCTCGTCCTCCTTCAACCATCCCGCAGCCCATGTCATCAACGCCCGCTCGCAAGAGATCTGGCGACGAGCGTCGCCGAAACTCGCTGCACAGATCACCGCTCTCGCGCCGCCCTCTGAAGACGTCAGCATCATCCAATGGAGCACAGACCTCCGCGGGGCACCGCTGGGTAAAATCGACCTGCTGTCCGACAGCGAACAAGTGGACCGGGTCCAGGGCCACAGCCCGTTTCTCATCTCTCACATCGGTCAACACCTGCTCATGCCGATCCTGTGGGACGCGTTGGAGCAGGAACCCCTCATCGACTTCCGACGTGGGTTGTCGTCTCAGGATGTCGTCTTTGACGGGTCTCGGGTTACCGTTCACGCGTCCGGTCCAGAGGTAACCGACATCGAGATCGTGTCCCGGTACTTGATCGGAGCCGACGGCGCGAACAGCAGGGTTCGGGACACACTGGGTATCCAGATGCGCGGACCCGTCCTGGCAAACATGGGCAGCGTCTTCTTTCATGCCGAGCTTTTCGGCGACACCAGCCGACCTCTGCTGAACTGGATTTACTCGCCTTCCTTCTGCGGCGTGCTGATCGCCCATGCGAACAACGATTACGTCCTCATGAGCCCGTACCTCAGTAAGCGTCAGGACATCGCAGCGAACAGCCGCAGCTATTGGGCCCAAGTCCTGCCCCGGGTGATCGGCGAGGGCGTGGCATTCAAAATCCACTCCACTGGAACGTGGACCATGACCAGTCAGACTGCTGAGCACTTCGCTGTCGACAACGTCATCCTCGCCGGTGATGCAGCGCACCGGTTCCCGCACACCGGCGGGTTCGGTCTCAACAGCGGCGTGCAGGACGCACACAACCTGGCCTGGAAGCTGGCTGCTGTCCTCGAGGGACGCGCCCCCGCGACGCTGCTGACGAGCTACGAGTGTGAGCGGCGCCCGGTCGTCGAGCGATTCGCAGCCCAGAGTGTGGCCAACCACTTCCTTCTCGACGAGGCGATGGAGGGCACTGGTTTGAGCAACCGCTCGTTGGCGCGCGTAACCGCGGCCTTCAACCACCGGGTGCTCGACCTCATTCCCGCACCGATCATGCGCCACGTAACGGACGGTCTCATGCGATTGGCGACAAATCGGACATCAGCACTGCTCGGCAACGACGCGCGCGCCCGCTATCGCCGCGCCACGATCAGGAACCGCATTCCCGCCCAGCTGGAGCACTTCGCCTCTACTGGCTTGGAGTTCGGGTACGCATACTCTGGTCCGCTGATCCGGAGCGAGACAACTCCGCAACCGGTAGACGGCGAAGGGGTGGTGCACTACAGGCCCACCACCTGGCCCGGTGCTCGCTTGCCGCATACCTGGCTCGTTGACGACGGTGACATCGTGTCCAGCCACGACCTGCTCGACCTGCGGGACTTCACACTGTTCACGAGTTCCCCGCGCAGTTGGCATGAAGTCCTTCCCGCCGACATACCGGTCAGTGTGGTGGGGTTAGACACTGCCGTCGCCCCAGATCCGTACACAGTTCTCGACTTGTTCGAGGTCGGCAGCGACGGCGCCGTGCTCGTCCGACCGGACGGACACGTCGCCTGGCGTACAACCGCGCCGGCGTTAGCCGGCGCTGCTGAGCTCATTGACGTCGTCACCTCATTCGGTATCACCCGCCCTACACATCGAGCTGCGCGATGAACGACTTGCTGTGGCCGCGCTACGCCACGCCAAACGACCTCGAGGCCATTGAGTCGACTCCGTTGTCCCAGCGTGGCCTTCCGGACTCGACGTATGCGGTGCTCAAGCGCGCCGCCACTCTATGGCCCGACCGCGCTGCAGTGACGGTGATGCCGGATGCCGATCGTTGGCGCCGGCCGAGCACCCGCACGTTCAGTCAATTGCTGACAGATGTGCACAAGGCCGCAAACATGCTGCACCGCAAAGGCATAGCTCGCCACGATCCCGTCGCGATCATCAGCCCCAACTGCGACGAGTTGATCACCGCCACCCTGGCCGCTCAACTTGCCGGCATCGCTGCACCGATCAACGGCGCACTGTCCGGCGAGCACATCGCTCACCTCGTGGCGCGTTGCGGCGCACGGGTCTTGATCGCTGCGGCACCCGGACTCGACGAGGCGAGTTGGCAGGTCGCCCAGCACCTTGTCGGCGCCGGTGTCATCGACACCGTTTTGTTGCTGCGCCCCACCGGCGATCGGGGTTCGGCCGCCCCCGCGCCGGCCATCGATGGCGCAACCATCGGCTACTTCAGTGACTTTCCGCACGACGATGACGGGTCGGTCTTCGACGGTGAGGCGCCGGCCGCCACAGACCTGGCGGCGCTGTTTCACACCGGTGGAACCACCGGCAAACCCAAACCCGCCGCACACACCCATGCCAACGAGGTCACCGACGCGTGGATGATTGCCGCCAACACCTTGCTCGACGAACACTCCACGCTTCTCGCGGGTCTACCCCTGTTCCATGTCAATGCACTGGTGGTGACGCTGTTGGCGCCGCTGCTGCGCGGCCAGCATGCGGTGTGGGCGGGACCGCTGGGATACCGCGACACGGCGCTCTACGCAAACTTCTGGAAAATCGTGGCGCACTACGGGATCAGCGCCATGAGCGCGGTGCCGACCGTCTATGCCGTCCTTGCCCAATGTCCGGTCGACGCCGACATCTCCAGCCTGCGTTACGCGTTGGTCGGGGCCTCGGCACTGCCCGCGGCGGTGCGCAAAGACTTCGAGTCACACACCGGCGTTCCGCTCATCGAAGGCTACGGACTCACCGAGGGCACCTGCGCCAGCGTGCGCAGCTTCCCCGACCATCCCCGACCCGGCTCGGTGGGACAACGCCTTCCCTATCAGCACGTCAAGACGGTGCGCATAGACGACAACGGTCGCTGGCAGGACCTACCGTGCGGGGAGGTCGGCAATCTCGCGATCAGCGGGCCGACCGTTTTCCCCGGATACCTCACCGCCCGCCGCAGCGACGGCTATGTGCTCGACGGTCTCGGAAAGCTCAACGACGGGTGGCTGGACACCGGTGATCTCGCCTGGGTAGACACCGACGGCTTCGTGCATCTGACCGGACGCGCCAAGGATCTCATCATCCGCGGCGGCCACAACATCGACCCCGCCACCATCGAAGATGCGTTGCTGGCCCATCCCGACGTCACCGCCGCCGCAGCCGTCGGCCGACCCGACGCACGCGCGGGCGAGGTGCCCGTCGCCTGCGTGACCGTGGCACCCGGGTCCGCCGTCACCGAAGTGGAGCTGGCGGCGTGGGCCGCAACGCATGTCGGCGAGCGTGCCGCGGTACCCAAGTCGGTGACCATCATCGACGCACTTCCGGTCACCGCCATCGGCAAGCCCTACAAGCTAAGCCTGCGCGCCGATGCGGCCCGCATCGCTATCGAAGAGGCACTCACCGGGACTGTCGGTGTCGACGGCGTCGACGCCACCATCAACGACGGATCAATCGTGGTCACGGTCATTACCAACCCCGCCGCCGCCCCAGAGGCTATCCGCGCCACGCTCGGCCACTACGCCCTGACATGGGACCTCAAGGAGCGGTCATGACCGCCACATCGTCAACAGTCGTCACGGCCATGCGCGCCACCGTGCCGCGCTACCTGCGTTGGTATCACCGCCACGAGGTCCACATCGACGCCGAAATACCCGAGCCCGCGCTGATTGTCGCTAACCACGGTTTCGGCGGCCTGGCCGACCTCAACGTGCTCGCGATGTTCGCCGTACGCGAGAAAGCGGCACTGACACGACCCATCACCGCGCTGGTTCACCAACTGGCGTGGACGGTGGGCGCCGGGCGAGTCGCCGAAGTCCTCGGTGGTCGGCCCGCGAGCCGCCACGATGTGCCGGTCGTGCCTGTCGTCACCGCGGGTGCCGGCGACTCGTTGTTCGTCGTCTCCGACGGCCAACACCTTGCGCGGCGGCTGCGGCTGCACCGGCATCTGCGAGTCAAGGCGCTTCCGATCAGCGTGTCGATCCCCTGGGGAGTCAGCGTCGGAGTCGCCGGGATGCTCCCCTATGTCGCACTGCCAACCAAGTTGATCACCGCGGTGCTGCCTCCGATGACTGCGCACCCCGACGAATCAGCCGAAGATTTCGCCGCCCGCGTCGAGGCCACCATGCAGGCGCGCCTCAACCAACTTGTCGCCAACCGCAAACCGCTCATCGGCTAACACCCATTCAGGAAGCGTTAGGAGACCTCGGTGTCATCGTTTCTTTATCGGTTGGGCCGGCTTGCGGCTCAGCGCAGACTGGCTGTGGTTGCCGTGTGGCTCGTCGTACTCGTGTTGGCCGGCGGTGGCGCATTATTCAACAAGGGCACCGATGACACCTTCGAAATTCCGGGCACTCAGTCGCAGGACGCGCTTGATTATCTCGGGCGGGTGTTCCCGGAGACGAGCGGAACCTCGGCGCAGTTGGTGATCGTGGTCCCATCCGGTCAGGACGTCACGCAGCTCGCTTCCGCCCCGACCGCCAACGCCGTCGAAACGATCAAGAAGACAGATCAGGTCGCTTCGGTGATCAATCCCTTCGACCCCAACCCAATGGGCCAAGTCGCCGGCGGTGAGCAGCCGCGGATACAATCGGCGATCTCTGCCGATCATCGCGCCGCGATTGTCACCGCCCAGTTGACCATTGCGCTGGCCGATGTCAAGCAAGACACTAGAAATCAGCTCACCGACATCGGCGAGCATCTCGCAGCGGCGATCGGACATGGCGCCACCGTGGCGGTCGGCGGACCCGCGTTCTCCAATCCCGTGCCCAAGCTCAGCCCCACCGAGGGGATCGGTCTCGCGATCGCATTCGTAGTGCTGCTCATGG
This sequence comes from Mycobacterium talmoniae, assembly GCF_001854525.1. Lineage (NCBI taxonomy): Bacteria > Bacillati > Actinomycetota > Actinomycetes > Mycobacteriales > Mycobacteriaceae > Mycobacterium > Mycobacterium talmoniae. The sequence continues at coordinate 20,485 of NZ_MLQM01000043.1, read as the reverse complement.
TGTTTCGGTCCCTGATCGCCGCAGGGATGCCGCTGGTGACCGCGGTGCTCGGTGTCGGCATCTCGGTGGCGCTGATCTTTACGGCCACCCTCTTCACCCCGGTTTCGTCGACGGCTCCGATGCTGGCGGTGATGCTCGGCTTGGCTGTCGGCATCGACTATGCGCTGTTCCTGCTGTCGCGACACCGCGACCAACTCGCCGAGGGCCTGGACGTCGAGGAGTCCATTGCGCGGGCCACCGCCACAGCCGGGTCCGCGGTGATCTTCGCAGGCCTGACCGTGCTGATCGCGTTGCTGGGCCTGTCGGTGGCGGGTATCGCGTTCTTGACCACCATGGGCCTGGCTGCCGCCGCGGCGGTGGCCGTGGCGGTTGCGATCGCGGTGACGTTGGTTCCCGCCCTGATGGCTTTCGCCGGAGAACGATTGCGACCGAAGACCCCCAAACCGCAGGGCAAGCACGGCCCGCAGCGTGCGCGGATCAGCCGCGCCTGGGTGCGGCTGGCCACCCGCGTCCCGCTGCTCACCGTGGTGGTGGTGATCGCCGGTCTCGCGGTGTGCGCGATTCCGGCCGCTGACCTGCGCCTTGCGTTGCCGGACAACGGCACCGAAGAGGAAGGCAGCCCGGCCCGCGACACCTATCGGGTGGTCAGCGAGCACTTCGGCCCGGGCTACAACGGCCCGCTCATCGTCACCGCCGACATCATCACCAGCACCGACCCCATCGGTGTGGTCAACAAGATCGCCGCGGACATCAGCCACCTGCCCGGAGTGGCCAGCGTGCCACTCGCGACACCAAACCCCAAGGCCGACACCGGAGTCGTCCAAGTCGTGCCCGCTGCGGCACCGGACTCAGCGGAAACCGAAGCCCTGGTGAAAGCCATCCGCGGCCAACACCAGCATTTCCAAGACAGCTACGGAGTGGACACCGCAGTCACCGGCATCACCGCCGTCGGCATCGACGTGTCCAAGCAATTGAGCGGTGCGCTGTTACCGTTCGCGATTCTGGTGGTCGGGATCTCCTTGGTGCTGCTGGCGATGGTGTTCCGCTCCATCTGGGTGCCGGTCAAAGCCACCGCCGGATACCTGCTTTCGGTGGGCGCAGCGTTCGGCGCGACATCGTTCGTGTTCCAACAAGGCCACCTGGCCAGCGCGCTGCACGTCACCCACACCGGCAGTGTCGTCAGCTTCCTGCCGATCATCTTGATGGGCGTCCTTTTCGGCCTCGCGATGGACTACGAGGTGTTCCTGGTGTCCCGTATCCGCGAACACTACGTGCACCACGGTGATCCGCACGAGGCGATCGAATCCGGCTTCATCTCTGCCTCTCGCGTCGTTGTCGCGGCAGCTGCGATCATGTTCGCGGTGTTCGCCGCGTTCGTGCCCGAGGGCAGCGCCACCATCAAACCGATCGCCTTCAGCTTGGCCGTCGGCGTGTTCGTGGATGCCTTCCTGGTCCGGATGACGCTCGTGCCTGCGGTGCTCGCGTTGCTCGGCCGCCGCGCGTGGGGTCTGCCCGGGTGGATCGATCGCAGGCTACCGATCTTCGACGCGGAAGGCGACGCGCTAATCCATGAACTGCGCCTTGCCGATTGGCCGTCACCCGACTCCGATGACGCGATCAACGCGCTTGGGTTGCGCCGCGTCGACGACCGCGGCCGAGACGTGTACGCCGGGGTCGATATCACCCTCGGCCGCGGACAACTGCTGGTAGTGCATGGCCACGGCCCAGCAGGCAAGAGCGCGCTGCTCTTCACACTGGCCGGTCGGGTGCGTCGCATCGACGGTGACCTGAAAGTTCTCAACCACGTGCTGCCACAACACATCAACACCGTTCGTCGCGAAGTCGCCGTGATCTCCTGCCACGAGACACTGGATCCGGCCGCCGACGTGGCCACCGCGCTCGCCGACGACGTGCAACTGATACTGATCGATGATGTCGACGTCGTGCTGCGCCGCGACGCCAGAGAGCGCCTGGGCCAATACTTCTCCGATCGCAAGGCGTCCTTCGTGATCACCTGCCAGGACCCCGCTCTGATCGGCGATCTTTTGCCCGCCGATGCGGTCACCCTTGAGCTGGCCGCCGCGCCACTGGAGGTGTCGCAATGATCAAGCCGTTCGCGAACTCCGCGCGGTCGTCGGCTTCGGGTCCGTTGACGTGGCGCACCTGGGTCGGGCTTGTCGTGCTGCCGATCCTGGTGATGGGCCTGTTTCTGTGGGCGTTCTGGTCGCCGGAGTCGAATCACGGCGCGGCAAAAGCGGCCGTCGTCAACGACGATCACCCGGTCACCGTGGACGGCAAGGTGCTTCCGCTCGGCAGGGAGTTAGCCGGCAATCTGACACATTCGGACTCACCGTACACCTGGGTGCTCACCGACGCCGACGACGCCAGGGATGGACTCGCGCGTGGCGACTATGGGGCCGTCGTCACGATCCCGGAGAATTTCTCCGCTAAGGCCACCTCGTCGGCGGGCGCCCACCCGATGGAGGCCGGCCGGGCCGAGTTGCGCGTGCAAACCTCGAATGCCACCGGTGTCGCAGATCCGTTGATCAGCACCGAGATAGCGCGCGTGGTGCTGGGCACGCTCAACCAGCAGATCGTGCAGACCTACTTGGAGAACGTGTATCTGTCGTTCTCCACCATGCACGATCAGCTGAGTAAGGCGGCCGACGGCGCCGCCCAGCTGGCCACGGGAGCCGACGATCTCAAAGCTGGTGCCGGCCGACTCTCCTCGGGGTCGGGGCAGCTCGCGTCCGGGCTCGGCGACGCGCAAAGCAAGGTGTCCGCGGTCACGGTGCTGCTGAGCCAGCTGCCCGCACCGGCACCGGGACCCCTCAGCGGACCGGCGAGTCAGATCGAACAACTCGCATCCGGCGTGAACTCCGCAGCGAGCGGAGCCAATCAGCTACACGACGGCGCCCAGCAGCTTGAATCCGGACTCGGCCAACTTTCCGATGGCGCACACCAACTCGCGAATCAGCTAGCGCAGGGACGCGACCGGGTACCGGTCTATGACCGGGCGCAGCGCGACCGACTCAAGGACGTCGCCGCGACCCCAGCAGTCGCGATCACGGACAGCACCGACGTGGGTGCGGCCGTGGCGGCGGTCGCGGTCGCGTTGGCGCTCTGGGCGTGCGGGTTGGGGACCTACGTGATCACTCGGGCGATGCCTGGCGCGGTACTCACCTCACGGGACCGGACCTGGCTGATCGTCGCTCGCGCAGCATGTCCCGGCGCGACAGTCGCGGTGCTGGCCGCGGCGGCACTCAGCCTCATACTGGCGCCGATCCTGAGCATCAGCGCGGGGCGATGGTTCGAATTGCTCGGTGTGATACTGCTGAGCGCGCTCACGTTCATGGCACTGAATCAGGCAGTCACGGCGAGCTTCAAGCGGCCGGGTCGGTTCGCGTCCATCGTGGTGCTGGTTCTGACGCTTGTCACCAGCTTGATGTCGACGATTCCGGCGGCGCTGCACACCATCGGCGAATTCTTGCCCACTCACGCGGCCGTCCTCGCCTTGCGCGGCGTCATCATCGGGTCGGACATCGCCGTCACCGGCGTCCTTCAACTAGCTGTCTGGTTCATTGGTGGCTCGCTGGCAACGGTCCTCGTCACTGAGCAGCGCCGGGTACTGAGCGGCAAGAAACTTCGACTCGGCTCTGTCCTGTCCCCCGCCACGTAGAAACTCCAAGTACCCGGCTCAGTAGCCTGCTTGGGTCGTCGTCCAACCAGGCACTGGAGGGCAGCGCATTGGTATAGAGTCCAATTCATCGTCGACGGCACCAGTAGCGTCTAGTTCCGCCTCAAGCGATTTTGACCGGAGGATCATCCGTGGCCGATCAATCGAAGTGGGTGCTTGGCCTTCGACCAGTTGACGATGCCGCGTTGTCGCGCTCAGTGCTTGTGGCGGACAGGCTCGCAGAAATCATCGAGCTTGTCGGGCCGGGACCCGTCGGATGGTCGGTCGAACTCGCCGAGGGCATGACACGCGAGATCGTCAGCGCGATTCCGGAACTCGGCGTCGACGTCGTCATTCATGAGGTGCACCGCGGGTGTGAAGCCGTTGCTGTGACGATGCTGGCTGTCTTGGCAAAGGAAGTCCGGTTTGCTGCGGATTCGGTGGTTGAGGTCCTCGCCGGCCCTGGTGAATTGGTGGGCCGGGGCGTGGGAATCGAACACATGATTCGCAGTATCCACATTGGACACGGTTATGCCAGCGCCGCTGTCTTCACTGCCATCGAAGCGCTCGTTCCTCAGGAAGATCGGTTCGCGGAGATGCGACGGATCTCCGCGCTGCTGTTCGCGGTCGTGGACCAACTAACCGCAGCGATGGCCAGTACGTTCTCCACAGTGCAGAAGTCCTGGCTGGCCAGCACGGCGGCGGTACGCCTAGAGATCGTGCACAGCGTCCTGCGCGGAGAACCTGTTGCACTCGACCGATCCGGTCGAACTCTGGGGTATGACCTCACCCGCCATCACACCGGGTTGGTCGTTTGGGCTGATGACCCGGCCGCGCCCGCACCAGGACAGTTAGAAAAGATCGCATCGGACGTGCTGAAGGCAACGGGTCACTCCGGGTCGTTAATCCTGCCCGTTGGTGCCCGACGGGTCTGGGCGTGGGGATCCAGGCTGCGTTCCTCGCCAAGTTCGACGCATATCCCTGCGGAGCCTCCACCAGGTACCAAGGTGGCGATCGGCTTGCCTGCGCCCGGCGTGGCCGGGTTCCGCACCAGCCACGAACAGGCCCTAGCAGCTGCCGCGTTTGGCATGAGTTCGCGGTCCGGTCGGTGGCTATTCGACTACGCCGACGTTGACATGCTTGTCATGCTGAGCGCACAGGCTGACCTCGCGCGACAGTTCGTCCGGCGCGAACTCGGGGGCCTGGCTGGCCCCGGAGACATCGCGGTCACTCTCCGCGCCACCCTAAAGTGCTATCTCGACACCGAACGCAGCCTGAGCGCTGCAGCCGACAAGTTGCATGTCGCGAGAAACACCGTCGCCTACCGCGTGCAACGCGCCGAGCAACTACGCGGCCGACCGATCGACAGCCGCCGCATGCAGCTCCAGGCCGCCCTCACACTCGCCGAGGAACTCGGAGACAACGTCTTAGGCGATTCGGCGGACACCTGAACCACGGTTGGACTGAAGTTCAACACCCGCAGCAGGATTTGCAGCACAGCCCAAGCACGCTCGCGCCCGCCAAAGCTTGACTTAACTCATGGCAAGCAACCTGCTGCATTGCTCGACCGGTAACGACGATCCGACGTGGGGCGTCGTGCGCGGTAACCACCTCCTCGCCCTCTCGAACTAGGACCGTCAAGTGAATACAACGATCGAAGCGCACGACCTCGAGGTTCTGCAGTCCGTCGAGCAGAGGGTGTTGTGGCTCTCCACGGCGATCATTCATCACGCGAATCGCATCCGACCCAACCCTTCGGGATTGAAGGTTGGAGGGCACCAAGCATCATGCGCGTCGATGGTTTCAATCATGACGTCTCTCTGGTTCAGCCATCTCCAGCCCGGCGATCGCGTTTCGGTGAAACCGCACGCGTCACCGGTACTGCACAGCATCAACTACCTGCTCGGCCAGCTCGACGAGTCATACCTGACAAGACTGCGTGAATTCGGTGGACTCCAGTCCTACCCAAGTCGATCCAAGGACCCCGATCCGGTCGATTATTCGACCGGAAGCGTGGGAATCGGCGCGACAGCGCCCATTTGGGGTGCAATGGCGCGTCGCTACGTGCAGACCATTGCCGGCACTGCGGGAACCGGCAGACAATACTCGTTGGTAGGCGACGCTGAACTCGACGAGGGCGCCGTGTGGGAAGCGATCCTCGACCCCGGAATTGCCGACCTCGGCGAAGTCGTCTGGATTGTCGACCTCAACCGCCAGTCACTCGACAGAGTGATCCCTAACATCGCTGCACGGCGCCTGGAGAAGATGTTTGACGCTGCGGGCTGGCAGGTGATCACGGTGAAGTTCGGCAAACTGCTCGAGGAATTGTTCACCCGCTCGGGTGGTTCCGCGCTGCGTGAACGCATTCTGGCGATGGCGAATCCCGAGTATCAGCGTCTTCTTCGCTGCACCGCCGAGGAGGTGCGCAGTCGGTTGCCAGGAGATGGCGCGGGTAGCAATGAGATTGCGGAGCTGATTTCGCAGCTGGACGACGCGACGCTGTTAAAGGCGATCCGCAAGCTGGGCGGGCACGACCTCGATGCGCTGTCCTCGGCGTACCAGCAGATCGACGACACTCGCCCGACGGTTATCATCGCGTACACCATCAAAGGGTACGGACTGCCGACCCAGGGGCACCCACAGAATCATTCGTCGCTGCTAAGCGTCGCTGAATTCAGTTCACTTGCGACCGAATTGGGCATGGATGAAAGCAACCCGTGGGAACGGTTTGACCCCACCTCCGCCGAGGGCAAGCTGTGCATTGCCGCCGCTGATCGGCTGCAGCGTGAGTCGATTCCAGCCACGAAACCCCCGAATACTCCCCTCGACATAGGCCGCACGCCGAAAGGAACGGCCACCTCGCAGGCTGCACTCGGTCGGGTCCTGCTCGATCTCACGCGCGAAGCACCTGAGGCCTCGCGGCGTATTGTCACCGTCAGTCCGGACGTGAGCTCGACGACAAACCTCGGCGGGTGGGTCAACAAGGTCGGCGTTTGGTCTGCTCTTGAGCGCCACAACTGGTTTGCCGATGATGCCGAGACGATCATGCACTGGCGGGAGAAGCCCACCGGCCAGCACATTGAGCTTGGTATCGCTGAGACAAATCTTGTTGGATTGATCGGCGAGCTTGGTACGACGTGGAGTCGCTGGGGTGAGCCACTCTATCCGATCGGTGTCGTCTACGACCCCTTCGTGGAGCGCGCACTCGAACCGTGGTCATTCGGCATTTACGCTGGCGGCCAATCGATTCTGGTCGGAACGCCGTCGGGCGTCACCCTTGCAGCGGAAGGCGGTGCACACCAGTCGATTAAGACTCCGTCGATCGGCCTCGAACAACCCGGCTGCATCTGTTACGAGCCCGCGTTCGCGATCGACGTGGAGTGGACGCTGCTTGCGAGTTTGACGAAGCTAGGCAAACCTGACGGCAGTTCGGCGTATCTGCGACTCTCGACGCGACCGGTCGATCAGAGTCTGGCCGCAGTGCCGACCGATCCCGCCGCTCGGGAACGCCGTCGCAGGCAAGTCGTTGCCGGCGCGTACTGCATGCGCCGGCCTAACAACGCGGTGGTCACTCTCGTGGGCATGGGCGCGATGATGGTCGAGACGCTCGCCGCCGCAGACCGGCTCGAGAAGGTCGGGCTTCCCGCCGATGTCATTTGTGTCACGAGTCCCGGGTTGCTTTTCGACGCGATTCAAGCACGCAGCGGTCGCCTTGCCGCCGACACCTGGATTCTCGAGCAGGCTTTCCCGGCGACCCGTTCCACGCCGATGGTCACCGTTCTCGACGGACATCCGCACACACTCGCGTTCTTGGCCGGCATCAATCGTGTCCCGAGCGTCGCACTGGGAGTGACACGCTTCGGCCAGGTCGGATCGCTTCAAGACGTGTACAAGTACCACGGCATCGACACGGACGCGATCGTGCGCGCTGCGCTCGACGTCATCGATTAGCGGTAGTCGTCGACCATGGCCGAACGCGTTACATTCGCCAGCTCAACTGGCCCTCGCCTGGCAGGTTTAGTTGATCTGCCCGATAGCGCGATTCGCGGCTGGGGCGTGTTCTCGCACGGCTTCACATTGGGCAAGGATTCCCCAGCGGCATCACGCATCTGCAAGCAGTTGGCTTTAGACGGCATTGGCATGCTGCGTTTCGACGCACTCGGCCTGGGTGACTCTGAAGGTGATTGGGGTGACGGCTCGTTCACCGTGAAAGTCAACGATGTTGTGAAGGCATGCGAATTCATGGCAGACAGGGGGACTCCTGCCGATATCCTCGTCGGGCACTCATTTGGCGGTGCGGCCGTTTTGGCAGCAGCGCGGACCTCGCCGCGGGTGCGGGCGGTTGTCACGGTCGCAGCGCCGGCGGAGCCCAGTCACGTCGAGGCCCATTACGACGCGGTGGTCGGCCGCGCGATATCTGATGGCGCTGCGCAGTGGATGGTTGGCGGGCGGACGCTCACACTGAAGCGCGCTTTTGTCGAGGATGTGCGCGCCGCCCATCTGCACGACAAGATCAAGGGCTTGGGGCTGCCGCTCCTCATTCTGCATTCGCCGACCGACAATACAGTGGGCATCGAAAACGCCAGTGAAATCTTCGGTTTGGCCCGCCATCCGCGCAGCTTTGTCTCTCTCGAGGGTTCAGACCATCTGCTTACGGTCCGTGGCCAAGCTCATCGCGCAGGCCGGATCATCGGTGCTTGGGCTGACGCTTACCTCGACAACCCGCAGGCGAAGATTCCACGGCCCGGCCGCGCGCGATTCCCCCGGGTCTTGGAGGAAAGTACTTAGTCCGCGAAGTACGGCGACTGAGTTGGGGTTTAGTACTTGACGCACTCAGATCAGGGGTGGCTGAAGGTATGTTCGCGTCTTACAGTTTCGACCGTCAGCGCCGGTCCCGACGGGCCGGCTGGGTCGCCGGCGATGAAATCGAAGCGGACAGGCGCGGCAAACACCTTCCGCCGCAACACCTCGGGATGCGCCTCCGGCTTGCGTAGGTCAATCTCTCAGGTCGTCGCTGCTACACTCAGGAGTGAAATGTACAACTCACTGGTTCAGTGAGTGTACAGTTCAGGGTATGGACGTATCCGTGACCGAGTTGCGCGCACACCTTAGCGATTGGCTCGATCGGGCGCGGGCGGGTGGTGAGGTCGTCATCACCGACCGCGGGATCCCGGTCGCGCGACTAAACGCGGTGGACAGCGCAGGCACCTTGGCGCGTCTCACCGCCGAAGGCGTGATCGGCAAGGCCACCACGCCGCGGCCTGTCGCCACGGGCCGGCCCCGGCCCCGGCCGCGACGGCCAGTGTCGGACCGGGTCAGCGACCAGCGGCGCTGACCGGTGCCGCTCGTCTACTTCGACACCAGCGCCTTGGTCAAACTTCTCACCGCCGAGCCAGGGAGCTCGCTGGCGTCCGCGCTCTGGGACGGCTGTGACGCCGCATTGTCCAGCCGGCTGTCCTACCCCGAAGTCCGCGCCGCCCTCGCCGCCGCGGCCCGCAATCACGACCTCACCGAATCCGAGCTCGCCGACGCCGAGCGCGACTGGCAGGACTTCTGGGCCGCCACCCGCCCAGTCGAACTCACCGCGGCGGTTGAGCAGCACGCCGGCCAGCTGGCCCGAGCCCACGCGTTGCGCGGAGCCGACGCGGTCCATCTGGCCAGCGCATTGGCCCTGGGCGAACCCCAGCTGATCGTCGCCGTCTGGGACCGACGCCTCCACGCCGGAGCCCAAGCCGCCGGGTGTCGCGTCGCCCCCGCCCAACTCGACCCCTAGCCCCTACTCGTAGTGGTAGCGGCATTGCGCGATCCGGATGTCGGTTGCGCTGTAGCGGTGGACGAGGCGGTGCTCGTCGGTGATCCGCCGTGACCAGTAGCCCCGAAACCCGTGCTTGAGGGCCTCGGGTTTGCCGATGCCCGCATTGCCGTTACGCGCGATGTCCTTGATCAGCAGGTTGATCCGTTTGACGATCTTGCGGTCCTGGTCCTGCCAGTAGAGGTAGTCCTCCCAGGCGGATTCGTCCCAGACCAGCTTCACCGCCCGGCGCTACTCGGCAAGGTCGTGCTCGCTGCCCTCACCGTGCTCGAGCCGTTCGATCGCCCCGAGCAGGCGACGGGCGTTGGCCGGATTGCGCAGCAGGTAGGCGGTCTCCTTCAGCGACTCGTAGTCGTCGAGCGCCACCAGTACCACGGGGTCACGACCGGGCCTGGTGATCACCACCTCTTCGCGGTCGTCGAGCACCGAGTCGAGCACCGAGGCGTAGTTCGCCCGCGATTCCGAGTAGGACATCGTCTTCATCAGCCACCTCCGCGTACAGGATATTGTACGTGGCTTCGCTCCGGCCTCCCCCGCGCCTGGACGTCGGTCGTAGGCTGGGTAAGGACATGAACCGACCGAGCCAGCATCTTCGGCGGACATCGTGGCGCACCTTCCGCGACCGTCGCGAGGCCGGTCGCGTGCTGGCCGAGGAGCTCACCGGCTACCGCGACACCGACCCGCTGGTGGTGCTGGGGCTGGCGCGGGGCGGGGTTCCGGTCGGTTTCGAAGTCGCGGCGGCGCTGCACGCCCCGCTCGACGTGTTCGTGGTGCGCAAGCTGGGGGTGCCGCAGTGGTCCGAGCTGGCGATGGGCGCCCTGGCCAGCGGCGACCAGGTGGTGATGAACGACAACGTCGTCGCCAGCCTGGGCATTACCGAGGACCAGGTGCAGGCGGTGATCGAACGGGAGACCGCCGAGCTGCGCCGCCGGGAGCGGGCCTACCGCGGTGACCGGCCCCCCGCCGACCTGCGGGCGACAACGGTGATCCTGGTCGACGACGGCATCGCCACCGGCGCCAGCATGCTCGCCGCGGTCCGCGCGGTGCGGGCCACCGATCCGGCCGCGGTGGTGGTCGCGGTGCCGGTCGGCCCGCCCTCGGCGTGCCAGCAGCTGGCCCGCGAAGCCGACGACGTGGTGTGTGCGACGATGCCGCCCTCATTCGAGGCGGTGGGCCAGGCCTTCCTGGATTTCCACCAGGTCACCGACGACGAGGTCCGCGACCTGCTCGCCGCGCCGACAGGCGGTTAGCGGGCGTTGTGCTCGTCGCTCACCGCGTCCGCAGCGGCGGACTCGGTGTCGGCGGCGTCCGCGCCGTCCTCGTCGTCGTAGAAGTCCTCGTAGTTGGCGTCGGCGGACTCGGTGTCGTCCGAGCCCTCCTGCAGGCCGCTGAGCTCCTCGCCCGCGGCCTCGCCGGCCGGGCCGGCGGCGCGGCGGCGTTCCTGCAGCGCGTCGACGATCAGCAGCACCACGCCCAGCAGGCTGGCGCCGATACACACCCACGCCACCAGCGCATTGGCGGTCACCACCGCGAACACCAGGGCGGCGAGACCTATCACCGCCAACACCAGGGCAACAATTAGCATCGGTCAACCTTCCAGCCGACGGGCACACTACTGGAGGCCGCCGCAGCGGCCAGCGGCGCCCCGCTCAGTTGTTACCCCGATTGAATTGGTTGAACCCTCCGCCGTCGCTGCCGGCGCTGGAGTCGACCGGCGCCGCCGAACCGCGCTGCCCGAGCTCCTCGAGCTGGGATTCCAGGTAGGTCTTCAGCCGGGTGCGGTACTCGCGCTCGAAGGTCCGCAGCTGCTCCAGGCGGCCCTCCAGCACGGTGCGCTGCTGGTTGATCGTGCCCATGATCTCGGAGTGCTTGCGCTCGGCGTCGGCCTGCAACGCGTCGGCCTTCTCCTGGGCCTGCCGCAGCTGGCTCTCCGACCGGGTTTGCGCATCGGCCAGCATCGCGTCGGCCCGCTGCCGGGCCTCGGAGACGGTGGTTTCGGCTTCCCGCCGGGCGTCGCCCAGGATCTGGTCGGCGTTGGCGCGGGCGTCGGACATCAGCTTCTCCGACTCGGCCTTGGCGGTGCTGGTCAGCCGGTCGGCGGTGTCCTGGGCCAGGCTCAGCACCTTGGCGGCCTTGAGGGCCGGGTCCTCGCCGCCGGCGGCGGCCACCGGGGCGGCGGCCGGCGCGGCGGGGGCCTCGCGGACCGGCTCCGGCTCCGGCTCGGGCTGGTAGAGCGGGATGGCCTGGGTGGTCTGGGTTGCGCCGCCGGCCCGCGCGCTGGCCAGTTCCTGGTCGAGTTCGCTTACCCGCTGACGCAGATCGGAGTTCTCCTCGATCAGCCGGGTCAGCTCGGTCTCCACCAGGTCGAGGAAGGCGTCGACCTCGTCTTCGTTGTAGCCGCGCTTACCGATTGGCGGCTTGCTGAACGCCACATTGTGCACGTCTGCCGGTGTAAGTGGCATTTTGTCTGCCCCCTCGAGTCTGGACGGTCACACCGATCTGGCAAGTGTAGATCGATCGGACAATATGTTAGCCGTACTGTAACTGGCGTCCATCCTGTCACACCGGATGCGGCGGTTCCGAGCGAGACCAATAATTAAGAACGAATTTCAAAGACTTGCCACAGAAATCTCGGCGTGGCAAACGGTTTCACGCTTGCAGTTCGCTATTAACGCCGCCGCCAATCCAGTGTCGAGCCGCCCCCGTCCGGGCCCCGGGCGCGCCCGCCGACCCCGGCTGCGACGGCCGTCAGCGCGCCGTCGCGCAGCGGCCTGACCAGGCGAGGACCCGAACCCGGCCCCGCCGCAGCCGGTTCCGGACGGCCGGGGGGCGGGGACGGAGGAAGAGGTGGGCGCCGGCTGGCGGGCACGCGCAGGCGCCGGCCTACGGCCGGGCGGCGGAATGACTGAGAAACCCCTGAGCGCTACAGCGCAACGCGATTGGCGGCCCCGAAGGCCAGGTCCATCCCGATGAATGCGACCAACAGCAACACCATGATCGACAGGTCGAACCGGACCGCACCGATGGTGAGCTGCGGGATCAGGCGGCGCAGCAGCTTCACCGGGGGGTCGGTGAGGCTCATCATGATCTCCAGGATCACCACGGTGACCCCGCGCGGATGCCAGTCCCGGCTGAACGAGCGGACGAACTCCACCACCACTCGGGCGATCAACAGCAACCAGAAAACGAACAGCGCGAGACCAAGGATGTTGAAGAAGAGCGCCAACGAAAGCCTGACCTTAGTGATGAGGACGTGGTGATGTGATGCTGACAACACGGCGGCTGCCGGGCAGTCCGCTGTGGTGTCAGCCTACCGACTCGGGCGGTGGCGCGCCCGTCGGCGACCCGACCCGGTTATTGGTAGGCGTAGAAGCCGGTCTCGGCGATCCGGCGCCGCTCCTCGGGGGTGACGTCCACGTCGGCCGGCGACAACAGGAACACTTTGGTCGCGACCTTGTCGAACGAGCCGCGCAGGGCAAACGCCAACCCGGCGGCGAAGTCGACCAGGCGTTTGGCGTCGGCGTTGTCCATCGACACCAGGTCCATGATCACCGGGGTGCCGTCCCGGAACCGCTCCCCGATGGTGCGGGCTTCGCTGTAGTCCTTGGGGCGCAGCGTGGTGATCTTCGATAACGGGCTGCTCTCGTCGAACAGCATCGCCATCCGCCGCGGATCCATCGCCAGCGCGCCGCGGGTGGAGCCGCGCAGCGACGCGAACCGCGGCCGGTCGAACTCGCGCGGCGGCCGGTCGAATTCCCGCGGCCGGAACCGGGGCTCGTCCTCATAGCCCCCGCGGTAGCTGCCCGGCGGCTCGTCGTATTCGCGGCCTTCATACCGCCCGTAACCGTCCTCGGCGAAGCGCTCACCGCGACGCTGGTATCCGCGCGCCGGGGCGCGGTCCTCCTCGTCGTCGTAGTACTCGTCGTCGTAGTCCTCCATCGGAGCCATACCGAAGTAGGCCTTGACCTTATGCAGTGTGCTCATCGCGTGACCCCTTCTAGGCTGCTGGCGATCTGGTGTCTGTGATGAAGATGTGACTGGAGTGACTATCACGGTGACGGTAACCGCCTGCGCCCGAGAAGCGCGGTACCGACACGCACACACGTCGAACCGTGTTTTATCGCGGTTTCCAGGTCCTCGGACATCCCGGCCGACAGCCCGGTCGCCGCGGGATGCGCGGCGAGCACCCGGCGGTGCTCGGCCTGCAGCCGGGTGAACGCCCGGTCCGGATCCCAGTCCAGCGGCGGGATGGCCATCAACCCCACCAGGTCCAGGGCGGCGGCGGAGTCGACCGCCGCGCACAGCTCGTCGACCGCATCGGGTGCCGACACGTCGACGCCGCCGCGGGCGGTGTCCCCGTCCAGGCTGATCTGGACATAGACGCGCAGCCGGTGCCGGCGCCGCCCGTCGTCGAGGGCCGCGGCGACCGCCCGGTCCAACGCCGCGGCCACCGGCACGCTGCTCACCGAGTGCGCGGTGTGCGCCCAGCCGGCCACCGAGGCGACCTTGTTGCGTTGGATGCGGCCCACCATGTGCCAGTGCACCGCGTCGGCCGCGACGCCTGGCAACGTGGTGAGTTCGCTCACTTTCGCCGCCGCTTCCTGCGCCCGGGATTCACCGAATGCACGGCAACCCAAACGCGCCAAAATCGCGATATCGGTGACCGGATGGAATTTCGTAATTGGGAGTAATTCAATTTCGGAGATATTGCGACCGGCGGCCTCCGCGGCAGCGGCCAGCCGTGTTTGCAGTGCGGCCAATGCCGCCGCCAATTCGGATTCCCGGTCGCCGCTCATTCCATCCACACCAGCGAGGCCAGTCGTCCGGTGGGCGCCGAGCGGCGGTGACTGAACAGCTGCGGGTCGGCCACCGTGCAGCGCGGGTCGATGTCGATCGCGGTGACGCCTAAACCCTTGAGCTGACAAGCGATTCCGGCCCGCAGGTCCAGTCCGGGGGTGCCGCGCGAGGTGGTGGTGCGGCTGCCGGGCAGCGCCGCCTCGACCTCGTCGGCCATCGCCGCGGGCACTTCATAATTGCGTCCGCTGACCGCCGGGCCGAGCAGCACCGAGATGTCGTCGGGGTGCGCGCCGAGGGTCAGCATTGTTTCCACCGCGCGTACCGTGACACCGCGCTGCGCACCGACGCGACCGGCGTGTACGGCCGCAATGACACCGGCGCGGGCATCGGCCATTAACACCGGGACACAATCGGCGGTCACCACCGCCAGCGCTAATCCGCGCGCGGTGGTCACCAACGCGTCGGTGTCGTCGACCGGGGTGTCCCGTGCGCCGTCGACGACGGTGACCCGGTCGCCGTGCACCTGGTGCATCCACACCACCGCGTCGCCGGGCAGGCCGATCGCCGCCGCCAGCCGCGCCCGGTTGGCGGCGACCGCGGCGGGGTCGTCGCCGACGTGGTCGCCGAGGTTGAAGGTGTCGAAGGGTGGCGCCGAGACGCCTCCCGCCCGGGTGGTGGTGACCCGGCGGATGCGATAGCTCACCGTGTCCAGTATCCCGAGCGGCCCGCTAGCGCCGCATGAACGGCGGCACGTCGACGTCGTCGTCGTCATCGCCGCCGACGCTGACCGTCGCGCCGTTGGTCGGCACCGGCACGCTGACCGCGTCGGCCGGCTCGAACAACGTCGAGGTGACCTTGCCGTGCTTGCCGGGCGCGATGGTCTGGCCGGTGTGGCTCGAGTTGCTGGACTCGCCCGAGCCGATGATGGGTTTGCGGCCCAGCCCGGTGGCGGCGAATCCCGCGGCGATGACGGTGATGCGCACCTCGTCGCCCAGCGAGTCGTCGATGACGGTGCCGAAGATGATGTTGGCGTCCTGGTGGGCGGCTTCTTGCACCAGCGAGGCCGCCTCGTTGATCTCGAACAGGCCCAGGTCGCTGCCGCCGGCGATCGACATCAGCACCCCCTGGGCGCCCTCCATCGAGGCCTCCAGCAGCGGCGAGTTGATGGCGATCTCGGCGGCCTTGAGCGCGCGGCCCTCGCCGCGGGCCGATCCGATCCCCATCAGCGCGCTGCCGGCGTTGCTCATCACGCCCTTGACGTCGGCGAAGTCCACGTTGATCAGGCCGGGGGTGGTGATCAGGTCGGTGATGCCCTGCACCCCGTTGAGCAGCACCTCGTCGGCGCTGCGGAACGCGTCCATCAGGGAGACCGCCGCGTCACCCATCTGCAGCAGCCGGTCGTTGGGGATCACGATCAACGTGTCGCAGCTTTCCCGCAGCGCGGCGATGCCGTTTTCGGCCTGGCCGCTGCGGCGCTTGCCCTCGAACGAGAACGGCCGGGTGACCACGCCGACGGTCAGCGCGCCCAGCTTGCGGGAGATGCTGGCGACCACCGGGGCGCCGCCGGTGCCGGTGCCACCGCCCTCGCCGGCGGTGACGAACACCATGTCGGCGCCGCGCAGCAGCTCTTCGATCTCGTCCTTGGCGTCCTCGGCGGCTTTGCGGCCGACCTCGGGATCGGCGCCGGCGCCCAGGCCGCGCGTCGAATCGCGGCCGACGTCGAGCTTGACGTCGGCGTCGCTCATCAACAACGCCTGCGCGTCGGTGTTGATGGCGATGAACTCCACGCCCTTGAGGCCCTGCTCGATCATGCGGTTCACCGCGTTGACGCCGCCGCCGCCGATACCCACGACTTTGATGACGGCCAAATAATTGTGCGGGGGGGTCATCGTTCGTGTTCCTCCCTGATGGGGACTGCGTGGGTCCGTGGCGGACCCGGGTGGGACAGTGGCCTGACGCCGAACTCCTTGGCGTGTCGCAAACCCTCAACCTCAACCAGAGGATTAGAGTTATGTCAAGTTGTTCCGCGCAAACAGAACGGTAGGGCCGCGGCGCCGCCTATCCCGGCAGGCGCGCCGAAACGCGGCGGGCGAATTTTTCGGGTTGGGTCGCCGATGGTGGACGCCGGCAGCAGCATTGGGGCGCCGAGCCTGTGGTTGCGGCGTCGAGACTGTGCTGAGGGGCGTCGAGACTGTGCTGAGGGTACCGAGGCTGTGTCCAGGGCATCGAGACTGCGCTGAGGGCACCGAGGCTGTATCCAGGGCATCGAGACTGCACTGGCGGCGCCGAGCCTGTATCCAGGACCATGTCGCGGCGAAAAACACGGCCTGAGTACAGGATCGGCGCACTGAGTACAGGCTCGACGCCCTCAGCGCAGGCTCGACGCCGTAACTACAGGCTCGACGCCCTCAGCGCAGGCTCGACGCCGTAACTACAGGCTCGACGCCCTCAGCGCAGGCTCGACGCCGTAACTACAGGCTCAGCGCCCTGAGTACAGGCTCGGCCTCGCCGGCTCGCGGCCGACGTCGTCTATGGCGTCGGTTCTGGCGGTGCGGTTGAGGGCTGCGCCCGACCACGAAATCCCCAACCCTGGCCGCACGTGCAACGCGGCGGTCCGGCTAGCGGACGGTGGGCAGGTCCGGGCTGGACACGTCGTAGGTCTGCCCGGGCTGGCTCAACACCGCGGCCAGCTTCTGCGCCTTCTCGGCGGTGCGGTCGGTGGTCCCCCAGATCACCACCCGGCCGTCGGTCAGGGTCAGCGTGATCGACGCGACCGACGGGGCCGCGATCTTGCCCACCCGGTCGGCGACGTCGGGGCTCAGCGCGGTCAGCACCTGCAGCGCGGCCTGGGTCGCCGGATCCGACGGCCCGGGATTCTCGACATCCAGATACGGCAGCGACGGCGGTGGCGGCGCGGTCGCGAAGTCCACCCCGTCCCGGTCGAACAGGTGCGGCCCGTCGGCAAAATCCCTGACCACCAACGGGATACGTTCCACGATGGTGATCTGCAGGGTCGACGGGTAGTCGCGCTGCACCCGCGCGCTGGCGACCCGCCGGATGGTGGCCACCCGGTTGGCGACCTGGTCGGTGTCGATTTGCAGCAGCGGGGTGCCCACCTGCACCTGGGCGGCGTCGAGGACCTCCTCGCGGGTCACCACCTCGGCCCCGGAGACGGCGACATCGCGCGCCGACATCACCGGGGTGAAGTACAGGATCAGGCCGAGCCCCACCGCGACGAGCACCGCCAGCACCGTTGCGACCACCAGCTTCAGGCCGCGAATCGCGCCCCGTGGCACGGGTTTGGCCTCCGGGGACAGCCCGCGGGCCCGGCGTTTGGCCTCCCGGCGCGCCTCTTCGATGGCCCGGGCCCGCGCCTCGGCGGCGCGGCGTTCGGCGCGTTCCCGGCGGGCCCGCCGCCGCGGCCCCTCCGGTGGGGCCTCGCCGGCGGCGTCGTCGGTCACCGCGCCCTCGGCCTCGACCCCCGCGTCGTCGACCTCGTCGCCGGTCACCGCCACACCTCCGGGCGCCGGTTGGCCCGCAGCTGCAGGGCGGTGACGATCTCCGGGCCGAGCAGGGTGACATCCCCGGCGCCCATCGTGACGATGACATCACCCGGGCCGGCCGCGGCCGCCACCGCCGCGGGTGCCGCCGACATGTCCGGGACGTAGTGCACCGGCACCCGCACGTGTTCGGCGATGCTGGCGCCGCTGACCCCGGGCAGCGGCTGCTCCCGGGCGCCGTACACGTCGAGCACGAACACCTCGTCGGCGGCGTCGAGCGCGGCGGCGAATTCCCCCGCGAAGGCCTGGGTGCGGGAATACAGGTGCGGCTGGAACACCACCAGCGCCCGGCCGCGACCGCTTTGCTGCAGCACCGTGCGCACCGCGGCCAGCGTGGCGGCGACCTCGGTGGGATGGTGGGCGTAATCGTCGAACACCCGCACCGTGGCGGTGGTGCCGACCAGCTCGAAACGCCGCCGCACCCCTTCGAACCCGGCCAGGCCGTGCAGCACCGCCTCGGCCGGCGCGCCGATGTCGATCGCGGCCAGCAGCGCGCCCAGCGCGTTGAGCGCCATATGCCGGCCCGGCACCGCCAACCGCATCACCTGAGGATGCGGCTGCCCGGCCACCTGGATGTGGGCGACCGCGCCGGTGCCCTGCTGCTCCCAGGTCAGCAGCCGGCCGGTCAGCTCCCGGTCCGGGGCGCTGCCGTAGGTCAACACCCGAATCCCCAGCGCGGCAGCGCGTTCGGCCAGCGCGGCCGCCCCGGGGTCGTCGGTGCAGGCCACCAGCGCACCGCCGGGCGCCAGCCGCTCCACGAACGCGTCGAACACCGCGGTGTAGGCGTCGGCGCTGCCGAAAAAGTCCAGGTGGTCGGCCTCGATGTTGGTGACCACCGCGACGTGTGGGGTGTACTCCAGCAGCGACCCGTCGCTTTCGTCGGCCTCGGCGACGAAGTAGTCGCCGCTGCCGTGATGGGCGTTGGTGCCGGCCTCGCCCAGGTCGCCGCCGACCGCGAACGACGGGTCCAGCCCGCAATGCTGCAGCGCGACAATGAGCATCGAGGTGGTGGTGGTCTTGCCGTGGGTGCCGGTGACCATCAGCGTGGTGCGCCCGGCCATCAGCTTGGCCAGCACCGCGGGCCGCAGCAGCACCGGGATGCCGCGGCGGCGGGCCTCGACGAGTTCGGGGTTGGTTTTGGGGATCGCGGCGTGGGTGGTGATCACCGCGGTCGCGCCGCCGGGCAGCAGGTCCAGCGACGCCGCGTCGTGCCCGATCCGGACCTGCGCGCCGCGGGCGCACAGCGCGCGCACCGCCCGGGACTCCTTGGCGTCGGACCCCGACACCTGCCCGCCGCGGTCCAGCAGGATGCGGGCAATCCCCGACATCCCCGCTCCCCCGATCCCGACCATGTGCACCCGCTGCAGCTCGGCCGGCAGCTGCTCAGTAGTCATGCGCGCCCCCGTTCGCGGGCGGCGGCGGCCAGCTCCAGCGCGGCCGCGGCCACCCGCCGGGCCGCGTCGGGGTGGCCGACCCGGGCGGCATTGGTCGTCATCGCCGCCAGCCGCGGCGCATCCGCCAGCAGCCCGGCGACCGTGTCGGCGACGAATTCCGGTGTCAGATCGGCGTCGTCGACCAGCAGCCCGCCGCCGGCGTTGACCACCGGCAGCGCGTTGAGCCGCTGTTCCCCGTTGCCGATCGGCAGCGGCACGTAGACCGCGGGCAGCCCGACGGCCGACACCTCGGCGACCGTCATCGCCCCGGACCGGCAGATCGCCAGGTCGGCGGCCGCGTAGGCCAGATCCATCCGGCTCAGGTACGGCACCGCCACATACGGGGGGTCGCCGGCGCCGGCGGTGGGCAGCGCCAGGGTGTTCTTCGGGCCGTGCGCGTGCAGCACCGACACCCCGGCCGCCGCCAGCGCCCCGGCGGCGCCCGACACCGCCCGGTTGATCGACGCCGCGCCCTGCGACCCGCCAAAGACCAGCAGCACCCGGGCGTCGTCGGCGAAGCCGAACTCGGCGCGCGCGGTCGCCCGCAGCGCCGCGCGGTCCAGCGCGGTGATCGCCTCGCGCACCGGCACCCCGACCACCTCGGCGCCCCGCAGCCCGGAATCCGGCACCGCCGCCAGCACCCGGCCCGCGGTGCGGGCCCCCACCCGGTTGGCCAGCCCGGCGCGGGCGTTGGCCTCGTGGATCACCACCGGCACCCGGCGCCGGCGGGCGGCCAGATACGCCGGCAGCGCCACGTAGCCGCCGAACCCGATCACCACGTCGGCGTCGACGGCGCGCAGCACCGCGCGGGTCTGCCGCACCGCCTGCCGCACCCGCAGCGGCAGCCGCAGCAGGTCACGGTTGAGTTTGCGCGGCAACGGCACCGGGGTGATCAGCTCCAGGTGGTACCCGCGTTCGGGCACCAGCCGGGTCTCCAACCCGCGGGCGGTGCCCAACGCGGTGATCTGCACGGCCGGATCCAGCGTGGTCAGCGCGTCGGCGACGGCCATCGCGGGCTCGACGTGGCCGGCTGTGCCGCCGCCGGCGAGCACCACCGAAAACGAGTCCTTCACCCGTAACGCTGACCTTCCAGTGCGCGAGCGCGCCCCCGGGTGGGGCGCTGGCCGGCGGGGCGCTGGCCGCCTCGTAGTTGCATGGGGCTTGTACAGAGCGGTTGGGGCGGGGGAGTGGGTGGGGGCGGGGGGGG
>NZ_MLQM01000042.1:0-32410 GCF_001854525.1 Mycobacterium talmoniae | reverse complement strand
AGACAGGCTGCGCCGTTGCCGGCGGCCGGCTGCGGGGCGGGCTTCGCCGGTGCCGGGGCGGGCCGCTGGTCGGGCTGGGCGTCGGTGGTGGTCTGGGTCTCCGCGGTGGGCTCGGGGTTGTAGTCGACCAGGAACTCATGCCAGCTCGGATCCACCGAGGAGGGGTCGTCGCGGAACTTGCGGTACATCTCCTCGACCAGCCATTCGTTCTGACCGAATGGTGAACTTGTAGTGCTCACGGCAGCTACTCGCCTCGATTCCTCATCCTTTGGCAACCGCGCTCGGCGGTGCTTGCCACTGTTGCCTACACCCCGCTGTGTCGGATTCTCCGCCCCTAAAGGCTAACGCTTCGCGGATATTGCGCTAGCCGTGTCACCGCAGGCCAGCGGCTTAGCCGCTGTCCTGCGCGGCCGGCAGCAGGTGCAGGGTGACCGGCCAGCGCGCCGGCGGATCGCCGAATGCCTTGCGGGCGTTGCCGATGATCTTCTTGCCCATCAGTCGGTTACCCCAGCCCCCGATCAGGGTGCCGATGCCGACCGGCAGCAGCTTGCCGAACGCCAACACCGCGCGCTTGATCGTGTAGCGCTTGACGAAGTATTTCAGCAGGCGCGAGTTGAGCTGCGTCACCGCCGGCAGCGGCAGCGCGGCGGTGCCCTCCGACAACCAGGCGCCGCGGGTGCGGCCCGGGCCGAGCAGATCGGCGACCGCGCGTTTGCCGCCGTCGCCGACCAGCACGGACAGCACCAGGGCGCGGCGACGTTCCCGTTGTTCGGCGGGGATGCCGTGCACCTCGGCGACCGCGAGCACAAAGATCGCGGTCGCCTCCAGGAAGAGCGCGGTCTCGCCGGCCAGCGCGGACAGTGCCACCAACGTGCCGACCGCGGGGACGGCGGCCGTCGCGCCCACCGCGGCGCCGCTGGCCATCACCGCGCGCAGGTAGTGCTTCTCCAATTTGGCGACGATATCGGCCGGGCTGGCGTCGGGGTTGCTGTTGCGCAGCCGGTCCACATAGGCCCGCACCGCCGGGCGCTGCACCCGCGAACTGCGCTCGATGATGCGGGACAGCGCCCGCGCCGCCGTGCTGGGTTGCTCGTCGCCGGCAGTGGGTAGCCGAGTCGGCGTTGATCCGCTCCGTCGGGCGCCCATGGTCGCCTCCCCTCCGAATACCGTGCCTTCAGGCTAACGTCCCGCAAACCGAGGACGTTCCCGGCTCACCGCGCTGGTCGGCGGGCCGGGGTTGTCCAGCGGCCGATCTGTCCGTAGCGTCGCAGCGGATTGCTTTTCCCGGAATCGTCCGGGCCGGAGATAGCCAGAGGGGAGCGGACCGGAGCCGCGCGGGACGGATTGATCGATGGCCTACCAACTGACGCCGCCGTGCGACGCCAGCCCGGCGCCGGCGATTCGGATGGCGGCCTTGGGGTCCTTGCCGGCAGCCGCACATATCAAGGTCATGTGGTTGCACGGGTTTGCTGACCACCGGTGTTCGGGTCGGCGGCAGTGGCGGGCATGAGCACCGCGACGCGCCCGGCGACCGCGAACCCCTGGTCCGCGCTGTGGGCGATGGTGGTCGGGTTCTTCATGATCCTGGTCGACTCCACCATCGTCGCGGTCGCCAACCCCAAGATCATGACGGCGCTGGACGTCGGGTTCGACGCGGTGATCTGGGTGACCAGCGCCTACCTGGTGTCCTATGCGGTGCCGCTGCTGGTCGCGGGCCGGTTGGGGGATCGGTTCGGCCCGAAGAACCTGTATCTGCTCGGGCTGGCCGTGTTCACCGCGGCGTCGCTGTGGTGCGGCCTGTCGGGCAGCATCGGCATGCTGATCGCGGCGCGGGTGGTCCAGGGCGTCGGTGCCGCGCTGCTGACCCCGCAAACCCTGACCATGATCACCCGGATCTTCCCGCCGGAGCGGCGCGGGGTGGCGCTGAGCGTGTGGGGCGCCACCGCCGGGGTCGCGACCCTGGTCGGGCCGTTGGCCGGCGGCGTGCTGGCCGATGCGTTGGGGTGGGAGTGGATCTTTTTCGTCAACGTGCCGATCGGGGTGATCGGGCTGGCGCTGGCGGCCCGGCTGATCCCGGTGCTGCCCACCCACCGCCACCGGTTCGACCTGCTCGGTGTGGCGTTGTCCGGGGTGGGGGTGTTTTTGGTCGTGTTCGCCCTGCAGGAGGGGCAATCCAAGCACTGGCAGCCGTGGATCTGGGCGGTGATGGTGGCCGGCATCGGGTGCATGGTGATGTTCGGCTACTGGCAGGCGATCAACCGGCACGAGCCGCTGGTGCCGCTGCGGGTGTTCACCGACCGCGACTTCAGCCTGTCCAACCTCGGTGTGGCCGTGATCGGGTTCGCGTCGGTGGCGCTGATGTTCCCGGTGATGTTCTATGCGCAGGGCGTGTGCGGGCTGTCGCCGACCCGCGCGGCGCTGCTGACCGCGCCGATGCCGGTCGCCAACGGTCTGTTGGCCCCGCTGGTGGGGCGGATCGTCGACCGGTCGCAGCCGCGGCCGGTGGTGGGGTTCGGGTTTTCGATGCTGGCGATCGCGCTGACCTGGCTCTCGATCGAGATGACGCCCACCACCCCGATCTGGCGGTTGCTGTTGCCGTTCGCCGCGCTGGGGATCGGCATGGCGTTCATCTGGTCGCCGCTGAGCGCGACCGCGACCCGCACCCTGGCGCCGGAGTTGGCCGGTGCGGGTTCGGGGGTGTTCAACGCGACCCGGCAGATCGGCACGGTGCTCGGCAGCGCCGGCATGGCCGCGTTCATGACCGGGCGGCTGACCGCCGATATGCCGGACCTGCCCAACAGCGGGCATCCGCAGTGGCCGGGCGGGCAGGTGCTGCAGCTTCCGGAATTCCTGCGGGAACCGTTCGCGGCGGCGATGTCCGACTCGATGCTGCTGCCGGCGTTCATCGCCTTGTTCGGGGTGATCGCGGCGCTGTTTTTGGTCGGGATGGTCACCGCGGAACCGCCGCCACCGGCGCGTGTGGCCGCCTTTGTCGACGTCGACGACGTCGACGACGTCGAGGATCTCGAGGACATCGAGCAGCGCCCGGCGATTTTTGAGGGCCGCACGGAGGTGATCCCGGTCATCGCCGACTACGACGCCGACGTCGAGTACCCGTTCGACCCGCCGGTGGCCGCGCCCGCCGGGGACGACGCGCCGGCGCCCGAGGACGAGCGGGACACCGACCCGCTGCCGGTGCGACCGGAGTATCCGCCGCCCACCGCCGCCGACCCCTGGCCCGGCGACCCGCTGGAATCCTGGCCCAGCCTGGCCAACGATCCCGTGCACGACCTCAAACGGAACTCGGCGGTCGAGCCGATCGGCTTTGCCCACAACGGCTTTCACGTCGACGATGAGCAGCGGTTCCGCCCGCTTGCCGAGCTGGCGTCGTCGGCCGACCCGCGCGATACCCGCGACGATTCGCTGATGTTCGAGGACACCGACGACCTGTCGGCCACCGACGACTACGGCGCGCATGCCCGCACCGGCCCGCGGTGGGGGCGGCCGCACGGCGCGCACGCGTGGCCGGCCGAGGACCACCCGGGCGCCGACGACCGGCCGCCCGACGAGTCGTCGGGCGGCTCGGCCCGCCACCGCTTCCCCGAGCAGGAGCCTCCGCACCGGCATCGCCACCCCGGCCCCGACGACGCCGCCGGTCACGGACGCCATTCCTTCCCCGACGAGTAGACCGGGGCTTCCTCGCCGGTGTCGCGCCGGTTCCTCGCCGACTGTGCGGATTCATACCCGATTTGCGCCTCAGAGCGTATGAAACCGCACAGTCGGCGGGCCTGTGGATGGCCGCACGCCGACTGGCCGCAGATGTTGGATCGTGGCGGTCATGCAACCGATCGAGTGGCCGTTTCGGGCGGCGGAGGCGTTGGACGCGGGAGCCGTGACCTTCCGCGAGCTGCGCCGCTTGCATACCCCGGCCTACCCCGGGGTTTGGGTACCGCGCGGAGTCGAGCTGTCGCCGGTTCAGCGGGCCCGCGCGGCGTGGCTCTGGTCGGGCCGGCAGGGTGTGCTGGGCGGGCTGTCGGCGGCCGCACTGTTGGGCGCCAAGTGGATCGACGTCGAGCGACCCGCAGAGCTGATCCACACGAATCGGCGAGCGCCGCCGCGGCTACGCGTCCACACCGATGTCCTGCTGCCCGGCGAGACGCAAGCGATCGCCGATATGCCGGTCACCACCCCCGCTCGCACCGCGTTTGATCTCGGCAGGCGACTCGGGCTCACCGAGGGTGTGCAGCGTATCGACGCGCTGATGAACGCCACCGATGTCAAGGCGGTCGAGGTCCAGGCGGTGATCACCGGGCATCCCGGCGCGCGGGGGCTGCGGCAGCTGCGCGCAACGCTGCGGCTCGTCGACGGCGGCGCCGAGTCGCCCTACGAGTCGCTGACCCGGTTGCTGTTGGTGCAAGCGGGTTTTCCCCGGCCGCAGACCCAGATCTCGGTGTGCGACGAGTACGGGTATGTGATTGCGCGCATCGACATGGGCTGGCCGCAATGGCGCGTGGGCGTCGACTTCGAAGGCGCCCACCATTGGACCGACCCAAGGCAGCGCGACTGGGACGTCGAGCGGTACGCCAAGCTGCCCGAACTGGGCTGGAACGATATCCGGGTGACCGCCCGGATGCTGCACACCGCCCCGCGGGTGTTCCTCAACCGAGTCGGCGCGGCCCTGACTGCCCGCGGCTGCCCGAAAACGTGGTGAGTCGCGCCGGTTCCTCGCCGACTGTGCGCTTTGATAGGCGATTCGCGCGCAGAGCGTATGAGATCGCACACTCGGCGGTCAGTCGGGAGCGGTCAGCGCCAGGAACGCGCCGAGGTCCACCAGGCCGGCCGGCGTGGCGGGCAGGTAGTCGGTCAGCGCCTCGGCCCGCACGATCGTGGCCGCATACTGGGCCCGGCTGACCGCGACGTTCAGCCGGTTCCGGTTGAGCAGAAACGAGATGCCGCGCGGCACATCGGCGATGGCGGACGCCGTCATCGACACGAACACCAGCGGCGCCTGCCCGCCCTGAAACTTGTCCACCGTCCCGACCCGCACCTCGGCCAGCCCGGCGGCCGCCAACCGCTGACGCAGCAACACCACCTGCGCGTTGTACGGCGCCAGCACCAGCACGTCGGCGGCGGTCAGCGGCCGGGTGCCGCGCTCATCGGTCCAGGACGCCCCGAGCACCCGGGTGATCTCGGCGACGATCACCTCGGCCTCCTCCGGGCTGTCGGTCGCGTTGCCGTCATGCGCGACGGTCAGCACCCGCACCCCGGGCGGATAGCCGTCCAACCGGCGGGCCGCGGTCACGTCGTCAACGCACCGCAGCCGGCCCGCATACGACAGCGCCGACACCGCCGCGCACACCCGCGGATGCAGGCGGTAGCTGCGGTTCAGGAAATAGCCGCGGTCGGCCGGCAGCGTGCGGTGACCGTCCACCAGCCAGCCCAGCGCGGAGGCGTCGACCGGTTCGGGATGGGTGCCCTGGCTGACCTGCGGCAGCTGCTGCGGGTCGCCGAGCAGCAACAGGTTCGCCGCCGCGGGTGCCACCGCGATGGTGTTGGCCAGACAGAACTGGCCGGCCTCATCGATCACCAGCAGGTCCAGGCAGCCCGGCGGCACCCGGTCGCGGTTGACGAAATCCCAGGCGGTGCCGCCGATCACGCATCCGGCGGTGTCGGCGATGAAGGCGGCGTACCGGTTTTCCGGGATGTGCTGCCAGCGCACACTGTCGCGGTCGTGTCGCTTTTTGGCCACCCGCTGCGGCGCCAGGCCGGCGTCGATGACGCAGTCCAGCAGGTTCTCCACCACGGCATGGGACTGCGCGACGACCCCGACCCGCCAGCCGTGGCGGCCGACCAGGTCAGTGATGACGTGGGCGGCGGTGTGGGTTTTGCCGGTGCCGGGCGGCCCGTGCACGGCCAGGTAGGAGCCGTCCAGGTCGAGCAGCGCGGCGGTGATGTCGGCGGCGACGTCGTCGCCGCGGGGCAGCCCGGCACGACCGCGCAGCCGGGGCGGGCGGCGCAGCAGGATGTCGAAGGTGGCGGTGCGCGGCAGGGCGGGCAGCGCGGCGGCGAGTTCGGTCGCGGTGGCTTCGATGGCGTTCCGTAAGGTTTTGGTGGGGATCGGCGCGCCCGGGGTGAGCGCAAACGGCAGCTGGTCAAAGGTCGTGCCGTCCTTGGGGATCCGTTCGCAGATCACCAGTTCGGTGGGCACGGTGGGGTCGTCGACCTCGATCACCTCGGCGTGGCCGGCCGCGCGCCGGTCGGGACCGTCGGCCAGGCCGGCCGGCGCCGGCGGCGCGTACAGCGCGAACACCTTCGTATTCAGTTGGCCGCGGGCCAGCTCGCCGATCAGTCGCAGCCGCCGCTGCGGGTTGTGCCGGCGCGACGGCCGGTGCCAGTCGGCGACGACGTCGGCCCGCTCGACGACGAACACGTCGGTGTCATCGGCCCATTCGTCGAGCGGATAGTTCAACCGGTTGAAATGCGCCCACCAGAACGGTTTTTCTTCCCGCCGGTGATAGCCGCGGGCGGCGGCCACCAGCGCGACGGCGGTTTGTTCGGGGCTGCGGTCGCCGCCGGCCCCGTCCCCGGCGGCCTCGGCCAACCTCCGGGCCAGCGGGTCATCGGGTTCCACACCGCCGCCGTCGGCAACGGGTTGGGTGCCGCTGGGCGTGACCCCGGATTCAAACGCCCGCAGCAGCAACCAATCCCGCAGGGCACGCGTCGACCGACAGTCGTAGTGGTTGTAGTCCTCGATCTGTTTGAGCAGGGTCGCGGCCTCGGCGTCGCGACCGGCGGCGCGCAGCTCGGTAAAGCGGGCGTACCCGGTGATCGAATCCGCCGCGGTGGTGACATCGCCGTCACGCAACTCGGCGCCCATATACAGCGGTTCCAGCGCCTTGAGGCTGACCGACTCGGCGCCGACCCGGATGCTCTTGCGCACCAACGGATACAGGTCGACCAGCACTCCGCTGCGCAGCAGCTCATCGACCGCGTCCTCGCCGACGCCGTGCCGGCCGGCCAGGCGCAGCAGCGCGGTCTTCTCGTAGGGCGCGTAGTGGTAGATGTGCATGTTCGGGTGGCGTTTGCGCCGCTGGGCCACCAGCGCCAAAAAGTCCGTCAGCGCCCGACGCTCCTCGATGCGGTCGTGCGCCCACAGCGGACGAAACACCCCCCGCCGACCGGCTTCCAGCACCCCGAACAGGTACTCCAGGCCCCACTCGGTGCCATCGGCGGTCCACAGCGGATCGCCCTCGAAGTCGAAAAACAGGTCACCGTCGTCGGGTTCGGGCAGCAGCGCCAGCTGCTGCGGGTCGACAACCTCGAACTGCGGCACCCCGCTCGTGCGCTGGGCGACCTGCAGTTTGGCCTGCGCGGTGAGGGCGTCCACGGTGCGCTGCGCCAGGTGGGGCACCGGCCCGCGGTGCGCGGCCAGGTCGGTGACGGTGCCGATGCCGGCCTCCAGCAGCCGGGCCCGCTGGGTGACCCGCAGCCCGGCCACCAACAGCACGTCGTCGTCGGCGCGGACCCGCTCGGTGCACACCGGGCAGCGGAAGCAGGCCTGCACGGCCGCGTCGTCCCAGCGCACCGGGGCGCCGCCGGCGTAGTGGTCCTCGAGCAGCCGCTGCACCCGGGCGCGCTGCGCCCGGTAGACGGGGGTCAGCTCGTCGGTGCGGTACCCCACCAGCTTGCCGTTGCCGAGCACCAACTCGACCTCTTCCGCCACCGGCACCCCGGCGCGACCCAGCGCGTCGGCGTAGGCGGCCAGCTGCAGCAGCGCGGTGACTTTCGCCGAGCGGGCCAGCTTGGCGTCGCGGACGCGGTACCGGTCGCCGTCGCGCACCAGGAAATCGGCGAACCCGAGGAAACGTCCGTCGAACATCGCGGCCTGACACACCGCCGCTGCGCCGCCGGCGACCGCGCGCAGCGTCGCCTCGGTGGCCGCGGTCAACCCGGCCCGGGTGTAGGCCGGCCGGCCGATGACCGTGACCGGGCCAGCGGCGCGCAGCTCGTCGAGCTGGCGCTGCTCGTGCTCGTCGCCCAGGGCGGCGGTGCGGGTCAACAGGTCGGTGTCGGTGTCGATGCCCGGGCCCCGGCCGAGTTTCGCGTCGAACGCGCGCAGCAAGGCGTATTCGCACTGCGCCGCGGCCGCGAGGTCGGAGGCGCTGTAGATGACCTGGTCGTCGAGGACGAACACGCCACCAACGCTAGGTCAGCGGGCCGACAGGTCGGCTCAGCCGGCGGGGGTGTTCCCGATCAGCTCCACGCCGGTCCCGTTCCAGCGGAACTTCACCACGCTGCTCAGGCCCGCGATGCCGCTGGCCGCCTGCAGTGCGACGACGTCGTCGGCGCACTGCGCCAGGTCGATCCCGCTGAACCCGTAGGTGTCGGGCACCCCCTGCGCCAGGTACTGGCCCTGGTGGAACATCACCGCCCGGGTGTTGGGGTGCTCGGCGTTGGTGTTGGCCTTGACGATCACCGCCGACAGCTGGGTGCACTGGTTGTAGTTGCCGGCCAACGGTTCGGGATTCCACGGCTGCTGGCTGCGGGGGTCGCGGGGCAGCTCGGACACCGCCTTGGCGATCGCCGGCGCACCGAGGTTGACCGCGCACGGGTCGGCCGACGGTGCGCTGCTGGAGGGGGCGCTGGTCGCGGCCGGTGGCGCGGCCGCCGAGGCCGGGCTGGTGGGCTGCGGGGTCTTGGCGACGGTGGAGTCGCCCGACCCGCAGCCGGCCAACGCGGCGGCGGCGCACAGCCCGGCAGTGGCTAACCTCATCACCCGGCCGGTGCGGGGCCGGCCTCGATTTGCTACCCACAACACACCGGGCACCGTACCGCCAGCGCACCCGCGAATGCGGCAGGCGTGGCCGCGTGGCCAGCCGACGGCGGATAAGCCGATAGACTCCATCTGCCATGACCTCCCCAGATACCCCCGCCTCGACGTCCCCGGCGACGTTTGCCGACCTGCAGATTCACCCAGCGGTGCTGCGGGCCGTCGCCGACGTCGGCTACGAGATCCCCTCGGCCATTCAGGCGGCCACCATCCCGGCGCTGCTGGAGGGCTCCGACGTGGTGGGTTTGGCGCAGACCGGCACCGGCAAGACCGCCGCGTTCGCGATCCCGATCCTGTCCAAAATCGACACCGACAGCAAAGCCACCCAGGCGTTGGTGCTGGCGCCCACCCGGGAGCTGGCCCTGCAGGTCGCCGAGGCGTTCGGTCGCTACGGCGCGCACCTGCCGCAGGTCAACGTGCTGCCGATCTACGGCGGCTCGTCCTACGGGGTGCAGCTGGCCGGGCTCCGGCGCGGCGCGCAGGTGGTGGTCGGCACCCCCGGACGGGTCATCGACCACCTGGAACGGGGCACCTTGGACCTGTCCCGGATGGACTACCTGGTGCTCGACGAGGCCGACGAGATGCTGCAGATGGGGTTCGCCGAGGACGTCGAACGGATCCTGGCCGACACCCCGGAGTACAAGCAGGTGGCGCTGTTCTCGGCGACCATGCCGCCGGCGATCCGCAAGATCACCACCAAATACCTGCACGACCCCGTCGAAGTCACCGTCAAAGCGAAAACCACCACCGCGGAGAACATTTCGCAGCGCTACTTGGAGGTCGCCGGCCCCCGCAAGATGGATGCGCTGACCCGGCTGCTGGAGGTGGAGCCGTTCGAGGCGATGATCGTGTTCGTCCGCACCAAGCAGGCCACCGAGGAGGTCGCCGAACGGCTGCGGTCCCGCGGGTTTTCCGCCGCCGCCATC
Organism: Mycobacterium talmoniae; assembly: GCF_001854525.1. Lineage (NCBI taxonomy): Bacteria > Bacillati > Actinomycetota > Actinomycetes > Mycobacteriales > Mycobacteriaceae > Mycobacterium > Mycobacterium talmoniae. Next base: position 22,654 of record NZ_MLQM01000042.1, on the reverse strand, counting down.
AACGGCGACATCCCGCAGGCGCAGCGGGAACGCACCATCACCGCGCTCAAAGAGGGCAACCTGGACATCCTGGTCGCCACCGACGTGGCCGCCCGCGGGCTGGACGTGGAACGCATCTCGCATGTGCTCAACTACGACATCCCCAACGACACCGAGTCCTACGTGCACCGGATCGGGCGCACCGGCCGGGCCGGGCGCTCGGGCACCGCGCTGCTGTTCGTCTCGCCGCGGGAACGGCACCTGCTCAAGGCGATCGAGAAGGCGACCCGGCAAAAGCTCACCGAGATCGAGTTGCCCACCGTCGAGCACGTCAACGCCCAGCGGGTGGCGAAGTTTCGGGATTCCATCACCGACACCCTCGGCGCCCCCGGGATCGACCTGTTCCGCAGTCTGGTCGAGGACTACGGGCGTGAACACGACGTGCCGATGGCCGATATCGCCGCGGCGCTGGCGCTGCAGTCCCGCGACGGCGAACAGTTCCTGATGGTGGAACCGCCGCCGGACAAGCGGCGAGAAGCCCGCGACCGGGCCGACCGGCCGGCGCGCAAAGCGGGCCCCAAGGGCGTGCCCAAAGACGGTTTCGCCACCTACCGCATCGACGTCGGCAAGCGGCACAAGGCCAGCCCGGGCGCGATCGTCGGCGCCATCGCCAACGAGGGCGGGCTGCACCGCAGCGACTTCGGCCACATCACCATCCGACCCGACTTCTCGCTGGTGGAGCTGCCGGCCAAGCTGCCGCGCCAGACCGTCAAGGCGTTGGAGCGCACCCGCATCTCCGGGGTGCTGATCAACCTGCAGCCCGACCGGTCGCCGGGCAAACCCCGTCGCCGCACCGAGGGCGCGCCGCGCCGGAAACCTGCGGGATGACCCTGTCCCGCAGCGAGACCGCCCAGGGCGGACTCGAGCAGGTCGCCACCGTCGACCGGGTCGCCTCGCTCACCGGCATCCGCGCCGTCGCGGCGATCCTGGTGGTGGCCACCCACGCCGCCTACACCACCGGCAAGTACACCCACGGCTACGTCGGGCTGGTCTGGTCGCGGATGGAGATCGGCGTCCCGATCTTCTTTGTGCTGTCCGGTTTCCTGCTGTTTCGGCCGTGGGTGAAAGCGGCCGCGGCCGGCGGGGCGGCGCCGTCGGTGAGCCGCTACGCCTGGCACCGGGTGCGGCGCATCATGCCGGCCTACGTCGTCACCGTGCTGGGGGCCTACCTGCTGTACCACTTCTTCGCGCAGTCCCTGGCGTCCGGCTACAACCCCGGCCACACCTGGATCGGGTTGTTGCGCAACCTCACCTTGACCCAGATCTACGCCGACCACTACGTCTACGGCGGCTACCTGCACCAGGGGCTGACCCAGATGTGGAGCCTGGCGGTGGAGGTCGCGTTCTATGTGGCGCTGCCGGTGCTGGCGTATCTGCTGCTGGTGGTGCTGTGCCAGCGCGCCTGGCGGCCCGGGCTGCTGTTGGCCGGGTTGGCCGGGCTGGTCGCGATCACCCCGGCGTGGCTGGTGGTGGCGCACACCGTGTCCTGGCTGCCGTACGCGGCGCGGTTGTGGCTGCCCAGCTACCTGGCCTGGTTCGTGGTCGGGATGATGCTGGCGGTGCTGCAGGCGATGGGGGCGCGCTGCTATGCGTTCGCCGCGCTGCCGCTGGCGGTGGTCAGCTACTTCATCGTGGCCACCCCGATCGCCGGGGCGCCGACGACGTCGCCGACCGGGCTCAGTGAGGCGCTGGTCAAAGCCGGGTTTTACGCGGCGATCGCCGGGCTGCTGGTGGCGCCGCTGGCGCTGGGCAACCGCGGCTGGTATCCGCGGCTGCTGGCCAGCAAGCCGATGGTGTGGCTGGGCGAGATCTCCTACGAGATCTTCCTGATCCACCTGGTGCTGATGAACGTCGCGCTGGTCAAGGTGGTGCGCTACCCGGTTTACACCGGCTCGATGCTGGTGCTGTTCGTGGTGACGCTGGCGCTGACGATCCCGTTGTCGTGGCTGCTGCATCGCTTCACCCGGGTACGCCCCCAACCCCTAGCTGGATAGGTTAGCCTGCCCTAAATCAGCAACGAAGGGTGGGCGGGATGGCGGATCAGGCGGGGTCACGGGGCTGGCAGGGCGCGGTACTGAAACTGCTGGGCGCCGGGGATTATCGGCTCACCGTGACTGGTCGGCGGGAAATCAGCCCGCACTATCTGCGGTTGAGCTTCCAGGCCGGCGGGATGCTCGGCGCGCGTGCGCTGCATCCGACGATGTGGGTCCGAATGTGGTTCGCGGACGGGCGCCGTCGGCATCAACGCGGCTACACCCTGGTCGACCCCGACCCGGCCACCGACACCGTCGACGTCGAATTCGCGCTGCATGACGGCCTCGCGTCGGCGTGGGCGCGGGCGGCGCAACCCGGGGACACCATTGCGGCGACGGTGCTGGGCGGCAGCTTTGCCCTTCCCGAGCCGCGCCCGGCCGGCTACGTCATCGTCGGCGACACCGCGTCGCTGCCGGCGATCAACTCGCTGCTCGGCGCGATCGGGGACGCGCCGGCCACGGTGTTCCTGGAGGCCGCATACGACGGCGACACCGATCTGCCGGTCGCCCGCAGCGCCGGCGTCACCTGGGTGCAGCGCCGCGATGCCGGCGAGGCGTTGGTGGCGGCGGTGCGGTCAGCGGCCTTTGACGGCGGCGGGCACTTCGGCTGGGTGGCCTGCGATTCCCGCACCACCCGCGCGGCGGCGCGCGTTTTGCGGGACGACTTCGGGATCCCGCGCAAATCCATTAAGGCCCAAGCCTATTGGGTGGCGTGACGGGGTCGCGCTGCGGGCACCACCACCGGCAGCACGAACTCCTGCAGCATCGCCTGCTCGTCGGCGGCGTCGCGGCCGGGAAAGTTCAGCAGCGAGGTCATCACCCGCACCACCCAGCGGGCGCGACGTTCGACGTCCGCCGGCGCCTGGTCGCCGTCGGGTTCCAGCGACGCCACGAAGCCGCCCACCATGGCGGTGATCACCGCGGAACGGTCGGCCATCTCCGCGCCGATCGGCGGCCCGGTGGTGGCGAACCACGACGCCAACGCCGGGTTTTGCCGCACCAGGGCCAGCGCTTGCACGATGCCGGTGAGCAGCCGCTGCTGCGGGTCGGTGACGTCGGCCAGGCGTGCGGTCATCTGGTGATAGAGCGCCCGGGCTTCCCGGTGCACGTAGGCGGTGTACAGCGCGTCGCGGTTCTCGAAGTACCGGTACAGCGTCGCGCGCGAACACCCCGCCGCCCGCGCGATCTCGAGCATGCCGACCGCGCCGGGATCGTGTTCGGTGAACAACTCGCCGGCCGCGTCCAGGATGCGTTCGGCGGCCACTTCGCCGCGCCGGTCGGCCAGCCAGTCGGTGCCCGCCATCAGCGACTCCGGAACGGGACCGACAGCGGGCGTCGCACATAGCTGCCGCCGGCCCAGATGACACCGGACAGGTCCACCTCGAAATCCGGGCAGCGGGCCAGCAACTCGGTCAGCGCCACCCGGGCCTGCATCCGCGCGGCCGCCGCACCCAGGCAGTGGTGGGCGCCGTGGCTGAAGGTCAGGATGCTGCTCGGTCGCCGGGTCACGTCCAGCTCGGCGGCGTCCGGGCCGTACTGGCGTTCGTCGCGGTTGCCCGACCCGTACAGCAGCAGCACCTTGCGGCCGGCCGGGATGGTGGTGTCGCCGATCATCACCTCGCGGGTGGTGGTGCGGCACAGGCCCTGCACCGGCGAGGTCAGCCGCAGCAGCTCGTCGACGGCGTCGCGGATCAGGCCGGGATCCTCAATCAGTAGCCGCCGCTGGTCGGGCCGTTGGTGCAGCAATTGCACCGAGCCGCCCAGCATTCCGGTGGTGGTGTCGTTGCCGCCGGTGACCATGGTGAAGGTGAACGCCAGGATCGACAACAGCCCGGCGATGTCGCCGTCGGCGCCCAGCCCGGCCGCCACCAGATGCGACACGGTGTCGTCGGCGGGTTCGGCGCGGCGCCGCTCGATCAGGCCGGTGAAGTAGGTCATCATCGACGCGACGGCGTCACCGGCGGTCTCGGCGGCGGCCGCGAAACCGCCCTCGGCGGTGTTGGCCGCCACGATCGCCTCGGTCCAGCCGTCGAACTGGGCGCGGTCCTCCTCGGGCACCCCGAGATAGTGGGCGACGACCATCGACGGCAGCGGTTTGAACAGCTCGGCGACGATGTCGCCGCCGCCGTTGGCGCGCAACCGTTCGATGCGCTGCACGACGAACTCGCGCACCGCGGGCTCGACCGCCTCCACCTGGCGCGGGGTGAAACCGCGGGCCACCAGTTTGCGGAATTCGGTGTGCACCGGCGGGTCGGTCATCACCATCGGCGGGTTGTCGGCCAGGCCGATGAGTTCCAGCTCGCCGTAGTTGACGGTCAGGCCCTGGGCGGAGGAAAAGGTTTCGTGGTCGCGGGCGGCCGCCCAGATGTCGGCGTGCCGGGACAGCACGTAGTAGTCCTGGTCGGGTCGGCCGTCGGGCACCACGTGGTGCACCGGGTCGTGGTCGCGCAGCGCGGCGTACATCGGCCACGGGTTCGGCCAGGTCGCCGCGTTGCAGAGCTCGAAACGCGCCTCGTGAGACACAGATGCTGTCATGTCTCATGAATACGACATAGCCGCTCTTGTGTCAATGCTCGTTTCGAGCCTTGGGCCGTCGAGTCTGCGCTCAGGGTGTCGAGTCTGCGTTCAGGGTGTCGACCCTGCGTTCAGGGTGTCGACCCTGCGTTCAGGGTGTCGACCCTGCGCTCAGGCCGGGATTCCGAGCGGCAACTGGGCCTCACCGCAGACTCGGCGCCAGGGATTCAGGCTCGGTGCCCTCACCGCAGACTCGGCGTGCCGACTAGAAGGCCGCGCCGGGGTTGAGGATGCCGGCCGGGTCGAGCGCGGCCTTGATCCGCTGGTTGAGCGCCAGCGCGTCGGGCCCGATCTGCCCGGCCAGCCACGGCCGCTTCAACCGCCCGACCCCGTGCTCGCCGGTGATGGTGCCACCCAACGCCACGGCCAGCTCCATGATTTCGCCGAACGCGAGCTCGGCGCGCTGAGTCATCGCCGCGTCGGCGGGGTCGTAGACGATCAGCGGGTGGGTGTTGCCGTCGCCGGCGTGCGCGATCACCGAAATGGTCAGGTCGCGGTCGGCGGCGATCCGCTCGATCCCGGTGATCAGCTCCGCCAGCGCCGGCAGCGGCACCCCGACGTCTTCCAGCAGCAGCGAGCCGGTGGCTTCCACTGCCGGGATGCAGAACCGCCGGGCGGCGACGAACGCTTCGCTCTCGTCGGGGTCGTCGGTGGAGAAGACCTCCTTGGCGCCGTGTTCGGTGAACACCGCCGCCATCAGCTCGGCGTCCTCGGCGCCGGCCCGGCCGCGCTCGTCGGAGCCGCCCAGCACCATGGCGGCGGCCTCGCGGTCCAGCCCCATCCGGAAGTGGTCCTCGACGGCGTTGATCGCCGCCGCGTCCATGAACTCCAGCATCGCCGGGCGAATCCGGGAGGTGACACCCAGCACCGCGTCGGCGGCGGCCCGCACCGAATCGAAGGTGGCCACCACCACGCTGGAGGTGTGCTGGGCCGGCAGCAGCCGCAGTGTCACCTCGGTGACCACGCCCAGGGTGCCTTCGCTGCCGACGAACAGCTTGGTCAGCGACAGCCCCGCGACATCCTTGAGCCGCGGACCACCCAACCGCACGGCGGTGCCGTCGGCCAGCACCACCTGCAGGCCCAGCACGTAGTCGGTGGTCACCCCGTACTTCACGCAGCACAGCCCGCCGGCGTTGGTGGCGATATTGCCGCCGATGCTGCAGATCTCAAACGACGACGGATCCGGCGGATACCACAGCCCGTGTTCGGCGACCGCCTGCTTGACCTCGGCGTTGAGCAGGCCGGGCTGGCACACCGCGGTGCGGGTGACCGGGTCGACGGTGATGTCGCGCATCTTCTCGGTCGACAACACGATGCCATCGTCAAGCGCGGTGGCGCCGCCGGACAGCCCGGTGCCCGCCCCGCGCGGCACCACCGGTACCCCGTGCCGGCTGGCCCAGCGCAGCACCGCCTGCACCTCTTCGGTGCGCCGTGGACGCACCACGGCCAGAGGTTTTCCGGCGGCCGGGTCAACCGCGCGGTCTTGCCGGTAGCCCTCGGTGATCGCCGGGTCGGTGACGACCATGCCATCGGGTAGGGCGGCGATCAGCTCATCGAGCGCTTGGGCAACCACACAGCGATCCTACGGGGCCGGGTTGCTGCTGAGATCGACGTCCAGATTGACCCATAGCCCCCAGAATCGGGGGTTTGCGCCGTATGGACGTCGATTTCAGCAGCCACCGCCGGTACGGCGACCGGTCCACGGCACGATGGAGGCGTGTTTCCCCATCCGCGCACCGGAACGCCGTTCGACTCCCCGGTGCCGCCCGGATCCGGGTGGCCCGGGGATCCGGCCACCCCGCACACGGCGGTGGCCGCCGACGCCGCGCAGGTAGCGCGGCTCGCCGAGCAGGCGGGTTCGATCCCCGAACTCGACGCCGAGATCAGCGTGTGCCGGGCCTGTCCCCGGCTGGTGGCCTGGCGGGAGGAGGTCGCGGTGGTCAAGCGCCGCGCCTTCGCCGACCAGCCGTACTGGGGGCGGCCGGTGCCGAGCTGGGGATCGCCGCGACCGCGGCTGCTGATCGTCGGGTTGGCGCCGGCCGCGCACGGCGCCAACCGCACCGGCCGGATGTTCACCGGCGACCGGTCCGGCGACCAGCTGTACGCCGCCTTGCACCGCGCCGGGCTGGCCAGCCAGGCCACCAGCGTGGACGCCGCAGACGGGTTGCGGGCCAACCAGGTTCGCATCGTCGCCCCGGTGCGCTGTGCGCCCCCGGCCAACGCGCCGACCCCGGCCGAGCGCGCCACTTGCGCACCCTGGCTCGACGCCGAGTGGCGGCTGGTCGCCGAGCATGTGCGGGCGATCGTCGCCCTGGGCGGATTCGCCTGGCAGGTGGTGCTGCGGCTGCTGGCCGACCAGGTCGGCAGGCCCAAGCCGCGCTTCGGGCACGGCGCGGTTGCGGAGTTGGCGTCGGGGGTGCGGCTGCTGGGCTGCTTTCACCCCAGCCAGCAGAACATGTTCACCGGCCGGCTGACCCCGGCCATGCTCGACCAGGTTTTCCTCGCCGCGCGCACGGCGGCCGGCATCCGCTGACCGCGGGAAGGTTCGCCCGGCCGCCGGCGTTGCAACCCGACGTGCGTCTTTCTGTGCTCGACCTCGTCCCGGTGCGGACCGACCAGACCACCGCCGATGCGCTGGCGGCCACGGTGCGGCTGGCACAGACCGCTGACCGGCTCGGCTTCACCCGGTTTTGGGTCGCCGAACACCACAACATGCCCTCGGTCGGCGCGACCAGCCCGCCGGTGCTGCTGGCCTACCTGGCCGCCCAGACCACCCAGCTGCGGCTCGGGTCGGGCGGGGTGATGCTGCCCAACCACGCGCCGCTGGCGGTGGCCGAACAGTTCGCGTTGTTGGAGGCCGCGGCGCCGGGCCGCATCGACCTGGGCATCGGGCGGGCACCGGGATCCGACCCGGTGACCTCGGTCATGCTGCGCGGCGCGGCCGGCCGCGACGATCGCGACATCGAGAACTTCCCCGAGTACCTCGACCACGTGCGGGCGATGATGAGCGCCCGCGGGGTACCGGTACAACTGCGCGACGGCGACTACCTGCTCAAGGCCACCCCCGCCGCGGCCAGCGAACCGCGGCTGTGGCTGCTGGGGTCGTCGCTGTATTCGGCGCGGCTGGCCGCGGCCAAGGGGCTGCCCTACGTGTTCGCGCACCACTTCTCCGGGAAGGGCACCGAGGAGGCGTTGGCGACCTACCGGTCGACGTTCGTGCCCGGCCCGCTGTGCCCCGAGCCGACGACGTTTTTGACGGTGAACGCGGCCGTCGCCGAAACCCGCGAGGAGGCCGCGGCGCTGATGCTGCCCAACCTGCAGATGATGGCCCGGCTGCGCACCGGGCAGCCGTTGGGTCCGCTCGACCTCGTCGAAGACGCCCAGGGTGCCCAGCTGAGCCCGGCCGAACAGCACATCGTCGAGGCCGGCCTGCACCGCGCGGTGCTGGGCGCACCGGCGCAAGCCGCCGAGCAGGTGCGGGCGCTGGCCGACCGGTTCGACGTCGACGAGGTGATGATCAACCCGGTCGCCTCGGCCCGCCGCGGCACCGACCCGGCGGTCGCCCCGGGCCGGGAACGCACCCTGGAACTGCTGGCCAAAGAACTGTTCTAGCGCCGGGTCAACACCACCACCGGGATCGGCCGCGACGTCCGGCGCTGGTAGGCCTCGTAGCGGTTGGCATTGTTGTCGTTGACCACCCGCCACAGCCGCGCATAATCCGGGTCGTCGGGCAGCAGCGGCTTCGCGGTCACCGCGAATCGCTGTGGCCCGACATTGATCTCGACGTCGGGCTGGGCCTTCAGGTTGTGATACCAGCCCGGCGATCGGGGGTCGCCGCCCTTGGACGCGACGATCAGATACGCGTCCCCGTCGCGGGCGTAGGTCAACGAGGTGGTGCGCGCCTTGCCGGTCTTGGCGCCGGTGGTGTGCAGCAGCAGGCTCGGCGGGACGCCCGGTATCCGGTGCCCGATCCGCCCGTTGGTGCGTTGATAGATGGCGTCGTGCAGGCGCAGCAGCGGCACCGCAACCTGCTGCTCGACCCAGCGGGGTATGTCCATGGCTGTCAGTCTTGTGCAGCGGCGTCCAATTGCGCCAGCGCATCCCGCAAGATCCGCCCGGTGCCCTCCCGGTCGGGATCGCGGCGCCACACCATGCCCTTGGCGACCGACAACTTGTCGCCGGTGCGCCGGGGCAGCACGTGCAGATGGATATGAAACACGGTCTGGAAGGCGGCGCGGCCGTCATTGATCGCGATATTGGTGGCGTCGGCCAACTCGGTGGCGCGGGCCGCCTGGGCGATCCGCTGCCCGACCGCCAGCATGCCGGCCAGCGTCTCCGGCGCGGTGTCGGTCAGGTCGACGGTGTGGCGTTTGGGCACCACCAACGTGTGCCCGCGGGTGAACGGCCGGATGTCGAGGAACGCCAGGTAGTCGTCGTCCTCACAGATGCGGATGGCGGGGGCGTCCCCGGCCACGATCGCACAGAACACGCAGGACATACCGCCCACGGTATCCCGCCCGATTCAGACGTTCTGACCTGCCCACTCCGCCAGGCGCCGGTCTCGCTCCGCGGGGGCGACGTCTTCGACGCGGGTCATCACCGTCCAGCGTTGTCCGAACGGATCGAGGAGCGACGCGAACCGGTCCCCGGTGACGAAGGTCTGCGGGTGCTCACGGATCGTGGCACCGGCGGCTTCGGCGTGAGCGACCACCGCGTCGACGTCGGGGCAGTACAGCGCGACGGAGTGGGTGACCACGCCGCCGGTCGCCGGCGCCGCGAGCTGGTAGGCGGGTTGCGGATCGGACAGTTGCAGTCGGCCGTGGCCGAAGTCGAGTTCGGCGTGCGCGACGGTGCCGCCCGGCCCGTCCATCCGCTCGACGAGTTCGGCGCCGAACACCGAGGTATAGAACTCGATCGCCGCGGTGGCGCCCTCGATGCACAGGAACGGAGTGAGGCTGGTGTAGCCCGGCGGAATCGGATGAACGGTCATGGCGCCCAGTTTCGTAGGGTTATCCCGGTGCAGGCTTGGAAAAACACGACAGCCGGCCCGCAGCTCGGCGTGGTGGGCCGTGCCGCGTCGGCGCCGGTGTTTGACCTGACCCGCTGGGCCCCGTCGCCGACGGCCGGTGAGTTCGTCGAGCACTTCTGGTCGGTCAGCTGGAATCTGGCCGGCCGCGAACCCTACGACAGCACCGTGATCACCTTTCCCGCCGTGCATCTCACCCGCGAGTGGGGAAGCGACGGATCCCGGCACGGCCATCGGCTGCCCGCGACGCTGGTGCACGGCGTGGTCGAACGCGTTTTCCGCACCACGATCCGGGGCCAGGGCGTGGTGGTGGGTGCCCGGTTCCGGCCGGGCGGTTTCACGGCCAGGTTCGGCCGCGACGCCGGCGCGCTCACCGGTCTGGTGCTGCGCGCCGACGACGAACTATTGGGTGCGCCACCACTTTTCGACGGCGATGCGGAGCAGGTGCGGACGCAACTCGACGATGCCATCGCCGCGGGCGCCGGGGAATCCGATCCGACCTACCGGGCGCTGACCACCTTGGTCGACCGGATCCGCGACGACGACCGGTTGCTGCGGGTCGAGCAGGTGATGCGGCATTCGCCGTGGAGCGTGCGCACCACGCAGCGGGTGTTCCGCCGCTACGTCGGGGTGCCGGTTAAATGGGTGTTGTGCCGCTACCGGCTCCAGCAGGCCGCCCTGCAGATCGAGACGCACCCCGACGTGGACTTCGCTGACTTGGCGGTGCGTGCCGGCTGGTACGACCAGGCGCACTTCATCAACGACTTCCGCTCGCTGCTCGGGTGCACGCCGGGCGAATACGCGGCCCGCTACGGCGGCTAACCCGAGTTCAGCGCGGCGGCGATCGCCTCGATGGCCCGGTCCAGGATGGCGCGGGGGGTTGCGAAGTTGAACCGGGCAAACCCGCGACCGACCGTGGCGCCGAACGGGATGCCCGGGCTCAGCGCCACCTTGGCCTTGGTCAACAGATACTCCGCCGGTTCGGCGGGCAAATCGAGCGCCCGAAAATCCACCCAGGACATGTAGGTGGCCTCCGGGGCGTTGACTTCGAGCCCGGGCACCGCGCGCGGCAGGGTCGCCGCCAGGTGGTCGCGGTTGGCCCGCAGGTAGGGCAGCAGTTCGTCGAGCCACGGCGCGCCGCGGGTGTAGGCGGCGATGTTGGCCCGGATCCCGACGGTGGCGGTGCCCATCTTGTGCAGCATGTTGATCCGGTCCCAGTCGGCGCGGTCGCGCTCGTTGGTCAACACGACCTGCGCGCACATCAGCCCCGGCAGATTCCAACCCTTGGACGCCGACAGCAGGGTGACCACGGTGTCGGCGGCGGTGTCGGACACCGAGGCCGCCGCGACGTGGCGCCGGTCGTAGATCAGCGGGGCGTGAATTTCGTCGGCGAGCACCCGGGCGCCGTAGCGGGCCGCGATGTCGATGATCGCGCGCAGCTCCTCGGCGGTGTAGGCGGTGCCCAGCGGATTGTTCGGGTTGCACAGGATCAGCGATCCGGCCCCGCCGGCGAACGCCGCCTCCAGGGCGTCCAGGTCCAGTACGTAGCGGCCCGAATCCTGCCGCGGTGTTGCGATCTCCACCCGCTGGCGGCCGGTGATCTGCAGCACGTCGAAGAACGGCATATAGGCGGGAACCGGCAACACCACCGGGCTCTCGGGGCGGGTCAGGAAATTGATGACGACCTCGAGTCCCTTGAGGACGTCGGGCACCACCCGGACCGATTCGGGCGGCACCGGCCAGCCGTAGCGGGTCGCACACCAGTCGGCGGTGGCGCGCGGCAGCACGTTCTCGCCGAACGGCGGGTAGCCGAATTCCTCGTTGGCCACGCACTCGCGCACCCCGTCGAGCACCGCGGGCGCGGTGGGAAAGTCCATTTCGGCGATCCACAGCGGCAGCACGTCGGCCCCGAAGTAGTTCCACTTGATCGTCCGGCGATCGCGGAGCTGCTGCTCGGTCAGCCGGTCAAAGGCGCTGTCGCTCATACCAGCATTGTGGGCCCTGGCCGCGGCGGGGGAGTTGCTAGCCTGGCAGCCCGACAGGAAAGGTGGAAAGACGTATGCGGGTGGTTCGGGTGATCAACGTGCTGGGGGCAGCGGCCGTCGTGGCGGCGCTGACCGCATGCGGGGGCGGCGGCCCAACGCCCCACCCGGCCACCTCCCGCACCACCTCGTCGAGCGCGGCGACATCGAGCACCAGTGCGTCCGCCAAGCCGACGGCGTCCAGCGCCGACAACGGCCACCTGCTGCAGGCCGGCGAGACCGCGTTGGGCACGGTGCCCGACAGCACGGTGGTGTCCATCGAGACCGACAACCTCGACACCCAGTGGGAGGTGGAGGTCGTCACCGCCGACGGCACCAAGCAGGAAGTCAAGGTGTCCGCCGACGGCAGCGAGGTCACCGACGGTCCCCACAAGAAGTTCGGCAGCAAGACCAAGCACCGCGAGCTGGTGGACGCCGCCAAGCTGGACTACCGCCAAGCCGTCGACAAGGTGACGCAGGCCGTCCCCGGCCGGATCACCGAATTGGACCTGGACACCGAAGACGGCGTCACGGTGTGGGAGGCCGACGTCCACGACTCCGGCGACGCCAAGCACGAGGTGAGCATCGACGCCGGGTCCGGTGACGTCGTCAGCCAGCACTGAGCAGCCGCCAGGCGTCTAGCTTGTCGGCCAGCGCCATGGCCCGCGCCGGGCTGGTCGACGGCAGCTGCACACAGGGCAGGGGGCGCGCCATCTCGACCCGCCGCCGGAATATCTGCGCGGCCGCGCTGCCGTTGAAATACACCCGCTCGATGCCCGGATAGCGGGCGAACAGCGCCGCAAAGTCGTTGGCCACCATGCTGTTCGGGTCGATCTTCGCATCCGCGCTGCCCACCCGCCGACACGCGCGCAGCACATCCCATAACGCGACGCCGTGCGACCGCAGCGCGGCCAGCCGGGTGTCGTAGGGCGCGGCGGGGTCGAAATCCCACAGGGCGCCGGTGATGCGCCAGAACGCATTTCGGGGATTGCCGTAGTACTGCCGGGTGGCCAGGGATTGGACACTGGGAAACGAGCCGAGAATCAACCGCCGGGCGCGGTCGTCGACGACCGGCGGGAACCCCTCCAGCAGCGGTGTAGCCATCGCCACCCATGATGCCCGGCGGCGGTATACGTTGGCGACGTGGCCGACCCCGACATCGAAGCCCTGCTCGACGGCCTGACCGGCGCCGCCCGCGCCGAGCGCGCCGAGCTGATCGCCTGGCTGCTCGACCAGGGCATCACCGCCGAGCAGATCCGTGCCGCGCCGACCCCGATCCTGCTGGCGTCGCGGCGCATCATCGGCGACGACGGCAGCTACGTGTCGGCGCGGGAGATCAGCGACCGCTACGGCGTCGACCTGGACCTGCTGCAGCGGGTGCAACGCGCCATCGGGCTGGCTCAGGTGGACGACCCCGACGCCGCCGTGCACCTGCGCGCCGACGGCGAGGCCGCCGCGCACGCCCAGAAATTTCTCGCCCTCGGGTTGGACCCCGACCACATGGTGCAGGTCGTTCGCGTACTCGCCGAAGGGCTTTCGCACGCCGCGGAGGTGATGCGCTACACCGCGCTGGCCAGCATCCTGCAGCCCGGCGCCACCGAGCTGCAGGTCGCCCAAGCCTCCCAGGAGCTGATCAGCCAGGTCGCCCCGCTGCTGGGGCCCTGGATCGAGGACATGCTGTTCATGCACCTGCGCCATCAGATGGAAACCGAAGCCGTCACCGCCAGCGAACGGGCCGCCGGCGCCGCGCTGCCGGGCGCCCGGGAGGTCAGCGTCGCGTTCGCCGACCTGGTCGGGTTCACCCGGCTCGGTGAGGTGGTGCCGCCCGAGGACCTCGAGCAGCTCGCCACCCGGCTGGCCGACCGCGCCCGCGATGTGGCGGCCCCGCCGGTGCGGTTCATCAAGACGATCGGCGACGCGGTGATGTTCGTCAGCACCAAACCGGCGCCGCTGCTCGACGCCGTGCTGAAGCTGGTCGAAACCACCGATTCCGACCGTGACTTCCCGCGGCTGCGGGCCGGGGTCGCCGCCGGCCCGGCGGTCAGCCGCGCCGGCGACTGGTTCGGCAGCCCGGTGAATCTGGCCAGCCGGGTGACCGGGGCGGCCCGCCCGGGTGCGCTACTGGTCGCCGAATCGGTGCGGCAGGCGCTCGGCGACAACGCCGGCTTCAGTTGGTCGTTCGCCGGTGCGCGTCACCTCAAGGGCATCAAAGATGAGGTCAAACTGTTCCGGGTTCGACGCGGCGCCGGATCCGACTGAGCGGTAACCCCCCGACACAATAAGGCAGGCCCGGCTGACATTTGGGGGCGTCTCCACATATCCTGCGCGGCCGGCTTGTCACCCCTTTTACCGGCTCTTTGGATCGGTCATGTCCGGGCCTGCTTCGCGCTTCAACTTACACCTGTCCGCGCGGGGTAGCAACGGTTTTCGTGCACCCGAACCGGGCCACCCCGGGGCGGATTTTTCGCCCTTGGCGAACCCCTCGCCTTCGGCGTTTAACAGTGTAATCATGTAATCATGAAACGACATTATGTGCACGGCGGGCGGCGCGGCCGCCCCGGGGGCTGGCAGCAAGCAGACCAGCCCGACGCCGGTGACGCCGCGGACTGGTTCGCCGGGCGGCTGCCGGAGAGTTGGTTCGACGGTGCCCCCGAGGTGGTCGTCGACCGCGAGGAAATCACCGTGATCGGCCGGCTGCCCGACTCCGAGGGCGCCGACGAAACCCCGGCGCACGCCGCCGGCCGGGTGTCCCGGTTCCGGGAGGAAACCCGACCCGAACGGATGGCGATCGCCGACGAGGCGCAGGACCGCTACGACCGCAAGGTGTCCTGGGGCGTCGAGGTCGGTGACGAGCGAGTCCTGTTCACCCACATCGCGGTCCCGGTCATGACCCGGTTGAAGCAGCCCGAGCGCCAGGTGCTCGACACCCTGGTCGACGCGGGGGTGGCCCGATCGCGGTCGGACGCCCTGGCCTGGTCGGTCAAGCTGGTCGGCGAGCACACCCAGGAGTGGCTGGCCAAACTGCGCGAGGCGATGGCCGACGTCGACGACCTGCGGGCGCAGGGCCCCGACCTTTAGCGGGACGGGCGTTGACTCTGCGCCTAGGGCGCGAAAGTGCGAGTGAGGTTCGGTCAGCGCAGAGTCAACGCGACGCCATCGCGTAGTAGGCGCCGCGGCGGGCCAGCAACTCGGCGTGGTTGCCGTATTCCACGATCCGGCCCTGCTCCAGCACCAGGATGTGGTCGGCGTCGCGGATGGTCGAAAGACGGTGGGCGATAATGAAACTGGTGCGGTCGCGACGAAGCTCAGCGATCGCATGCTGAATCAGCAGTTCGGTTCGGGTGTCCACCGAGCTGGTCGCCTCGTCGAGAATGAGCAGCCGCGGGCGGGCCAGGAACGCCCGAGCGATGGTGATCAGCTGCTTCTCGCCGGCGCTGAGATTGCCGCCGGCGTCGCTGATCCGGGTCTGGTAGCCGTCCGGCAGGGTGTGCACGAACCGGTCCACGTGGGCGGCCCGGGCGGCGGCCACCACCTCGTCCTCGCTGGCCGACGGCCGCCCGTAGCGGATGTTCTCGGCGATCGTGCCGCCGAACAGCCAGGTGTCCTGTAGCACCATGCCGATCCGGGACCGCAGCGAGTGTCGGCTCATGCCGGTGATGTCGACGTCGTCGACCAGGATCCGTCCGGAGTCCACGTCGTAGAACCGCAGCAGCAGATTGACCAGGGTGGTCTTGCCCGCCCCGGTGGGCCCGACGATCGCGACCGTGCTGCCCGGTTCCACCACCAGGGACAGATCCTCGATGACCGGGGTGCCGGGACGGTAGCCGAAGTGCACCCGCTCAAACTCCACCCGGCTGGCCTGCCGGTCAGCGGGGAGCACCGCCGGCTCCGGATCGGCCGGTTCCTCCGGCTCGTCCAGCAGCTCGAAAACCCGTTCGGCGCTGGCCATTCCCGATTGCAGCGTGTTGTACATGGCGGCCAGGTGGGTCAACGGCTGGTTGAACTGGCGCACGTAGGCGATGAACGCCTGGACGCTGCCCAGCGTGATCTGCCCGGTCGCCACCTGCAGCCCGCCCACCACGGCGACCGCGACGTAGCTGAGGTTGCCCAGCACCATCGTGGCCGGCGACACCAAGCCGGAGAAGAACTGGGCGCCCACACTGGCCCGATAGACGTCGTCGTTGAGTTCGCCGAACCGCTGCTGTGCCCACTCCCTGTGACCGAAGGTCCGCACCAGCGCGAAACCGCTGTAGGTCTCCTCGATGTGGGCGTTGAGGTGCCCGGTGGCCGTCCACTGCGCGGCGAACAGCCGCTGCGAGCGCCGCACGATCGCCCGGGTGGTCAGCAACAGCAGCGGCACCGTCAGCACGGTGATCCCGGCCAGCAGCGGTGAGATCGACACCATCATCGCCAGCACCGCCACCACGGTCAGCGTGGTCGTCACCAGCTGGCTGATCGTCATCGAGATCGAACTCTGCATATTGTCGATGTCGTTGGTGACCCGGCTGAGCAGCTCGCCGCGCTGCCGGCCGTCGAAGTAGGACAGCGGAAGCCGGTGCAGCTTGTCCTCGACGTCGGCGCGCAAGGCCCGCATGGTGCGCTGCACGGTGAGGTTGAGCAGCCGGGCTTGCAGCCACACCAGCAGCGCGGCAACGAGATACAGGCCCAATGCCAGCGCCAGGGTGCGCCCGACGGCGGCGAAGTCCACGCCCTGCCCCGGCACCAGGTTCATCCCGGAGAGCAGCTCGGCGAAGGTGGTGTCGCCGCGGGCGCGGGCGGCGGCCACGGCCTGGTCCTTGCTGATCCCGGCCGGCAGTTGGCGACCGATCACCCCGTTGAACAGCAGGTCGGTGGCGTGGCCCAGGATCCGCGGTCCGGCCACCCCGATCGCGATACCGCCCACCGACAGCGCCGTCACCGCGACCACCAAACCGCGTTGCGGGGTAAGACGTTTCATCAGCCGCACCGCGGTGCCGGGGAAATCCCGGGACCGGCCCGCGGGGGCGGCGACACGCAGCGGCGGACGCACGGGCCCGGTCACGACACACCCCCCACCCCGGCCCCCACCGACTGCGAGTCGACGAATTCGGCGTAGGCGGGGCAGTCCACCAGCAGCGCGTCGTGGGTGCCGATACCGGCCACCGTCCCTTCGTCGAGGACCACCACCTGGTCGGCGTGGGCGATGGGCGCGATCCGCTGCGCGACGATGACGACGGTGGCGTCCGCCGCGATCCGCGCCAGCGCGGCGCGCACGGCGGCGTCGGTGTGCACATCCAGCGCGGAGAACGCGTCGTCGAACAGGTAGATCGCCGGGCGGCGGATGACCGCGCGGGCGATCGCCAGCCGCTGGCGCTGCCCGCCGGAGAAGTTGACGCCGCCCTGGGCGACCCGCATCGCCAGGCCGTCGCGGTGCGCGGCCACGAAGTCGTCGGCGGCCGCCACCTGCAGCGCCTCCCACATCTCGGCGTCGGTGGCGTCACGTTTGCCGTAGCGCAGGTTGTCGGCCACCGTGCCGGAGAACAGGTAGCCGCCCTGGGGGACCAGCCCCAGCGTCGACCACAGCCGCTCGGGGTCGTAGTCCCGCACATCGACACCGTCGATCAGCACCGCGCCGGCGCTGGCGTCGTGCAGCCGGCTGATCAGCGACACCAGCGTCGATTTCCCCGCACCGGTGCTGCCGACGATGGCGGTGGTGCTGCCGGGCCGCGCGGTCAGCGAGACGTCGTGCAGCACCGGCTGTTCGGCGCCGGGGTAGCGGAACGCGACGCGGTCCAGTTCGATGACGCCGGTCACGCCGCCCGGCGGGAACCGCGGGGTCGCCGGGGCGCCGATCGCGGGCCGGGTGGCCAGCACGTCGGTGATCCGTTCGGCGCACACCGAGGCGCGCGGCAGGATGGACAGCAGCATGGTCGCCATCAGCACCGCCATCAGGATCTGCATGAAATACGACAGGAAGGCGACCAGCGAACCGATCTGCATCTGGCCGGCATCGATGCGCCGCCCGCCGAACCAGATCAGCGCGACCGACGAGCAGTTGATGGTCAGGGTGGTGGCCGGCAACATCAGCGCTTGCCAGTTGCCGGCGGTCAGCGCGGTGTCCGACAGGGCACGGTTGGCCTGGTCGAACCGGTCGCGTTCGAACGGTTCGCGGGCGAACGCCCGGACCACCCGGACCCCGGACAGCTGGTCGCGCAGCACCCGGTTGACGTTGTCGATCAGCCGCTGCATGCGGCGAAACAGCGGCAGCATCCGGGCGATGATCGCGTAGTTGGCCACGGCCAGCACCGGCACGGCGATCAGCAGCAGCCAGGACAGGCCGGCGTCCTGGTGCACGGCCATCACGATGCCGCCGACGCTCATGATCGGCGCGGTGACCAGCACCGTGCAGGTCATCTGCACCAGCACCTGGATTTGGCGGACGTCGTTGGTGGTGCGGGTCAGCAGCGACGGCGCGCCGAAGCGGGCGGTCTCGGGTTCGGAGAAGGTCAGGACCCGGCCGAACATCGCCGCGCGCAGGTCGCGGCCGAACCCCATCCCGGTACGGGACCCGAAGTAGACCGCGCCCACCGCGCACACCGCCTGCAGCGCGGTGACCGCCAGCATCAGTGCGCCCAGCGCGACGATGACCCGGATGTTGCCCTTGGCGACGCCGTCGTCGATGACGGTGGCGTTCACGGTCGGCAGGTATAGCGAGGCCAGGGTGCTGATCAGCTGCAGCGTCATGACCGCCGCGACCAGCCGTCGATACGGCCGGACGTAGCGCCGCAGCAGGGCCACCAGCATCTGGTAACTGTCGCACAAGCCGGTGGCGGTCCGGGGTCGACCGGGGGCCCGCGACGCGACGCAAAGTGACTGGTCACCCGGCACGCCGTGGTTAGCCGCGCCGGGCGGACGCTACAGTGCATCGTGTGACGAGCAGTAGGTGCGCATAGCGGTGCAGTCCAAATTGATGCCGCTGGCCCGCGCGGCGGCCGGCACGGCGGCGGTGATCGCGCTGGTCGCCGGGTGCAGCGATTCGAGCGGCTCGAATGACGGGCCGGCGGTGCCGTCGACCGCCGCGCCCAACGCCGAAGGCAAGCACGGGCCGTTCTTCCCGCAGTGCGGCGGGGTCAGCGATCAGACCGTCACCGAACTGACCAAGGTGACCGGGCTGGTCAACACCGCGCAGAACTCGGTGGGCTGCCAGTGGCTGGCCGGCGGCGGGATTTTGGGCCCGCACTTTTCCTTCTCCTGGTACCGCGGCAGCCCGATCGGGCGGGAACGCAAGACCGAGGAGCTGTCCCGCACCAGCGTCGAAGACATCAACATCGAGGGCCACGGCGGGTTCATCGCGATCGGCACCCAGGCGTCGTTGGGGGACAGCCTGTGCGAGGTGGGTATTCAGTTCGACGACGACTTCATCGAGTGGTCGGTCAGCTTCGCCCAGAAGCCGTTCCCCGATCCGTGCGAGGTGGCCAAGGAACTGACCCGACAATCGATTGTGAACGCGAAATGAGCCCGTCGGTGCGTATCCGGGTCGGCGCGGTGGTCGCGGCGGCGCTGACCCTGCTGGCCGCGCTGACCGGCTGTTCGAAGTCGGTGGGTGGCACGCCGGTCAAGGTGGGGTCCGGCGACGTCCCGCGCAACGACAACTCCCAGCAGATGTATCCGAACCTGCTCAAGGAGTGCGAGGTGTTGACCACCGACATCCTCGCCAAGACCGTCGGGGCCGACCCGCTGGACATCCAGAGCACGTTCGTCGGCGCCATCTGCCGCTGGCAGGCGGCCAACCCGGCCGGGCTGATCGACATCACCCGGTTCTGGTTTGAGCAGGGCAGCCTGGCCAACGAACGCAAGGTCGCCGAGGGCCTGAAGTACCAGATCGAGAGCCGGTTGATCGAGGGCATCGACTCGATCGTGATGCGCCCCAACGACCCCAACGGGTCGTGCGGGGTGGCCAGCGACGCCGCCGGGGTGGTCGGCTGGTGGGTGAACCCGCAGACCGCCGGCATCGACGCCTGCGAGCAGGCCATCAAGCTGATGGAGTTGACGCTGGCGCGCAACTTCTAGGTCGGCTGTGGTGCGCCTCGGCTGCCACAGGCGTACCTTTGCCCCCTCGGGTCGCGGGCGTCCCTGGCCGAAGGATGCACCTGTGCGGCAAACGGATATCGCCTGCGCTACTACGCGGCCCAAAGCGCGTCGGTGAATTCGCCGTCTCGGGTTCACCGCTTTAGCGCGGTACGTGGAAGTCGACCAGCGCCGCGCCGCCGAGTTCGAGCCGTTCCCACCGGCACGGCACCCGCAACACCGCCATCGCCGAGGTGGGGAACTTGACCGCAATGCTTTCGGTGGCAGCGGTGTTGGTGCCCTCGGCGCCGGTCAGGCCGAGCGCCGTCTGGGACATCGCCGGTTCGTGACCGATGACCAGCAAGGTGGCGACCTCATCGGCGACGGTGTTGATCTCAGCGATGACGGCGCCCGGGACGGCGTCGTAGAGGCGCTCCAGGTAGCGCACCGGCGCGCCGATGGTGGTGCGCGCCAAGGTCTGTCGGGTGCGGGTCGCGGTCGAACAGAGCACCTGGTCGATGGCCGGCAGATTCGCGCGCAGCCACTCGCCGGCCAGCCCGGCTTCTCGGATACCACGCGGTGCCAGCGGCCGGTCGCGGTCGGCGACGCCATCCGGATACGTCGACTTCGCGTGGCGCAGCAGCACCAGGGTGCGGGGGTGATCGCTCACGGGTCCTACGTTAGGGCAGCACCGGGCAGTCAAGCCGTCGAGCACTTGCGTGATGTCGTATGTGATATCCGATTCCAGCAGATGTGCACCGTCCTCCCAGAGACGTGTGCGACTGATGAGGCAAGTGAGGCGCCAGTGTGGTAGCCCGGCGCCCACCGCCGCTCCGGTCGGCGGACCTGCCGACGCGGGTCCGCGGACTTGTCGGACCCCGGCCATACACTCGCGATGCCGGCCCCGAGCCGGGCACAGGCGAGACGGAAAAGGGGAGTGACATGCGGTTTGTGCACACCGCCGACTGGCAGCTCGGCATGACCCGTCACTTCCTGGCCGGCGACGCTCAGCCGCGGTACTCGGCGGCCCGCCGCGACGCGGTGGCCGGGCTGGGGGCGCTGGCCGCGCAGACCGGCGCGGAATTCGTCGTCGTCGCCGGCGACGTGTTCGAACACAACCAGCTCGCCCCGGCGGTGATCAGCCAGTCCCTGGAAGCCATGCGCACCATCGGGATTCCGGTCTATCTGCTGCCGGGCAATCACGACCCGCTGGACGGGTCATCGGTCTACACCGGTGCCCTGTTCACCGCCGAATGCCCCGACAACGTCGTGGTGTTGGACCGGCCCGGCGTGCACCCCCTGCGGCCGGGCGTGGAACTCGTCGCCGCGCCGTGGCACTCCAAGGCGCCCACCGCCGATCTGGTCGCGCCGGTGCTGGACGGGCTGCCCGCCGACGGCACCACCCGGATCCTGATCGCCCACGGCGGCGTCGACGTGCTGGACCCCGACCCGGGCAAACCGTCGCTGATCCGGCTGGCCGCGGTCCAGGACGCGCTGGCCCGCGGCGCCCTGCACTATGTTGCGTTGGGCGACAAGCATTCCCGCACCCAGGTCGGCGCCACCGGGCGGGTCTGGTACTCCGGCGCACCGGAAGTCACCAACTTCGACGACATCGAAGCCGACTCCGGCCACGTGCTTCTCGTCGACCTCGACGAGACGAACCGCACGGTCAGCGTCGACGCCCGCCACGTCGGCCGGTGGCGGTTCCTGACCCTGCACCGCCAGGTCGACACCAGCCGCGACGTCGCCGACCTGGACATCAACCTCGACCAGCTGCCCGACAAGGACCGCACCGTGGTGCGGCTGGCGCTGACCGGCACCCTGAGCGTCACCGACCGCACCGCCCTGGACGCCTGCCTGGACAAGTACGCGCGGCTGTTCGCCTGGCTGGGCACCTGGGACCGGCACACCGAGCTGGCGGTGCTGCCCGCCGACGGCGAGTTCGACGAGCTGGGTATCGGCGGGTTCGCCGCCGCCGCGGTCGAGGAATTGGTCGCCACCGCGCGCGCCGGAGACACCGCCACCGCCGACGACGCTCAGGCGGCGCTGGGGCTGCTGCTCCGGCTCACCAGTGACCGGGGTGCGGCATGAAACTGCACCGGCTGGTCTTGTCCAACTACCGCGGCATCGCGCACCGGGAGATCGCCTTCCCCGACCACGGGGTGGTGGTGGTGTGCGGCGACAACGAGATCGGCAAATCCTCGATGATCGAGGCGCTGGATCTGCTGCTGGAATCCAAGGACCGCTCCACCAAGAAGGACGTCAAGCAGGTCAAACCCACCCACGCCGACGTCGGCTCCGAGGTCACCGCCGAAATCAGCACCGGCCCTTACCGGTTCGTCTATCACAAGCGGTTCCACAAGAAGGCCGAGACGCAGTTGACGGTGCTGGCCCCGCGCCGGGAGCAGCTGACCGGCGATGAGGCGCACGACCGGGTGCGGGCGATGCTGGCCGAGACCATGGACACCGACCTGTGGCGCGCCCAGCGGGTGTTGCAGGCGGCCTCGACCGCGGCGGTCGACCTGTCCGGCTGCGACGCGCTGTCCCGCGCGTTGGACGTGGCCGCCGGGGACGCCGCCACCTCCGGCGGCACCGAGCCGGTGCTCATCGAACGCATCGACGCCGAATACGGGCGCTATTTCACCCCGACCGGGCGGCCCACCGGGGACTGGGCGGCCGCCATCGCCGCCCTGAACGACGCCGAGGACGAGGTCGCGCGGTGCGCGGCCGCGCTCGCCGAGGTCGACGACCGGGTGCGTCGGCACGCCGAGCTGACCGCGCTGCTCGCCGAGTTGGCCGCCGACCAGGACGCTGCCGAGGTCCGGCACGCCGCCGCGCGGACCGCGGCCGACGCGATCGCCGAACTCACCGAGCAACGGCGCGAAGCGCAGTTGATCGCGACCGCGGCCGACGCC
>NZ_MLQM01000041.1:0-33409 GCF_001854525.1 Mycobacterium talmoniae | reverse complement strand
CGCCCCCGGCCGGCCCCGGTCCCCCCCCGACCCCCCCAGATCCGTTTCCGCCGCCGCCCCCCCCTCCCCGTCCTACGCCCGGGCGGAGGCCCCCTGCGCGGTCACCACCCCCCGCCCCGGCCCGGGGCGGCGGTTCGACGAGACCCCCGCCGGTTCGGCCGACGCCCCGCGGCGGCACGCCGCCCTGGGCGAGCCGATCCCGGGGATCGAGGTGCGGATCGGGCCGGCGTCCGATCACCACGCCGACGTGGTGGGGCGCGAGGTCGGCCACATCGAGATCCGCGGCACCTCGATGATGTCGGGTTATCTCGGGGAAGCCCCGATCGATCCCGAAACCTGGTTTCCCACCGGCGATCTGGGTTATGTCACCGATGACGGCCTGGTGGTGTGCGGGCGGGCCAAAGAGATCATTTCGGTCGCGGGCCGCAACGTCTTTCCCACCGAGATCGAACGGGTCGCCGCCGCAGTGCGCGGGGTGCGCGAGGGCGCGGTGGTGGCGGTGGGCGCCGGTGACGGCGCGGCCCGGCCCGGCCTGGTGATCACCGCCGAGTTCCGCGGCCCCGACGAAGCCGGCGCCCGCAGCGAGTTGGTGGCGCGGGTGGCCTCGGAATGCGGTGTGGTGCCCGCCGATGTGGTGTTTGTGACGCCCGGCTCGCTGCCGCGCACCTCGTCGGGCAAGCTGCGCCGGCTGGAGGTCAAACGCAACCTGGAGGCGGTGAAAGCATGAGCACCCTCGACGAGTACCGGGCCTTGCTCGACGACGTCTTCGACCAGCAGATCGTCGACTGGACCGCGGAAGCCGAAGCCACCGAACGCTTTCCGCGCAAGCTGATCGAGCACCTGGGCAGCGCCGGTGTGTTCGCGCAGAAGTGGGGGGACGGCCAGCACCCCGATGTGGCCCGGCTGGTCGCGCTGGCCTTCGCGCTGGGGCGGCTGGGGTCAGCGGGCATCGGCGTCGGGGTCAGCCTGCACGACTCGGCGATCGCGATCCTGCGCCGGTTCGGCCGATCGGAGTACCTGCGCACCATCTGCGAGCAGGCGATCCGCGGCGAGGCGGTGCTGTGCATCGGGGCCTCCGAGGAGTCCGGCGGCTCGGATCTGCAGATCGTGGAAACCGAGGTCCGCTCGGCGCGCGACGGATTCGAGATTCGCGGCGTCAAGAAGTTCGTGTCGCTGTCCCCGATCGCCGACCACATCATGGTGGTGGCGCGCAGCGTGGATCACGACGAAAACAGCCGGCACGGCAACGTCCTGGTGATCGCGGTCCCGACGTCACAGGTGCAGGTGCAGGAGCCGTACCGCAAGGTGGGCGCCGGACCGCTGGACACCGCCGCGGTGCATATCGACACCTGGGTGCCCGCCGACGCGCTGATCGCCCGTCCCGGAACGGGTCTGGCCGCGATCTCCTGGGGCCTGGCCCACGAGCGCATGTCAATCGCCGGCCAGGTCGCGGCGTCGTGCCAGGTGGTGCTCGGTGTCACCCACGCCCGGATGGTGAACCGGCGGCAGTTCGGCGCCACCCTGTTCGAGCATCAGGCGCTGCGGATGCGGGTGGCCGACCTGCAGGCCCGCGTCGACCTGTTACGGCACGGACTCAACGGGATCGCCGCCGAGGGCCGGCTGGACCTGCGCGCCGCCGCGGCGGTGAAAGTCACCGCGGCGCGGCTGGGCGAAGAGGTGCTCGCGGAGTGCATGCACATCTTCGGCGGCTCCGGCTACCTGGTCGACGAGACCCCGCTGGGCCGCTGGTGGCGCGATATGAAGCTGGCCCGGGTCGGCGGCGGCACCGACGAGGTGCTGTGGGAGCTGGTGGCCGCCGGGATGCGGCCCGACCACGCCGGCTACGACGCGCTGATCGGCGGGCGCTAGTCGGCGGGCGGCCGCGGCAGCGCGTACAGCGCCATGCGGCGGTTCGCCATCTCGTGCTCACCCAGGAAGGTGCAGCCGGCGAACTCGCACAACCGCCGCGCCGCCGTGTTGCGGTGGTCCGGGTCGAACATGATGCGGCGGCACCGCGGTTCGAGTTCGAACAGGCTGGCGGCGATGCGGGGCAGCAGCAGCGGGCCGATCCCCCGGTTGATGATCTTCAGGTCGGCGATGGCGGCGTGCAACCCCAGGTCGTACGGGTCGGCGTCGTACCGGGGCGCGATGGAATCCTTGGCCGCGCGGTAGATCTCGATGTAGCCGTGGTCCTGGCCGTTCAAGCTGCCGATGAACGGCCGCGAGTAGCTGCCGTCGAGTTGGGCGCGCAGGTAGCGGTGCCAGCGCGGCACCGGCCAGGCGTACTCCCACGCCTCCACCAGGTGGGGTCGGTTCATCCACTCGGAGATCAGCGCCGCGTCGGCGTCCGGGTCGACCAGTCGAACGGAGAACGGCGCGGCCAGCTGCGGGGTGGGCGGCGGCGGAACGTTGCGCACCTCGTCGGCGAGGCCGGTCAGTTCCCGCGGCAGGATCACTTCGGCTTCAGTCATATCGAGCGGTGAGCCTACCCGAGCAACTGAGGTTAGGGTAACCTTCCCCGCGCGGTGGGCGGGTGGTCAGCGTTTGTTCAGCAGTTTGGCCAGCACCGCGGCCTGGCTGCCGTCCACATCGCGGGTGGCGGTGACCAGGGTGACCGTGTGGCCTTTGGTCAGCTCGCGCAGTTCGGCAAACGCCGCCCGGCCCTCGTCGGTGTGCAGTTCGTCCTGGTAGCGGGTGACGAACTCGTCGAACCGCTGCGGATCGTGGTTGTACCAGCTGCGCAGTTCCTTCGACGGGGCGGCGTCCTTGAACCAGCGGCCCACCCGCGGGTCGTCCTTGCGGAACCCGCGCGGCCATACCCGGTCCACCAGGATCCGTTCGCCATCCTCGGGGCTGGGGTCGTCGTACACCCGCGCCACCCGGATTCGGGTTTTGCCGCTCATCGCGCGGCCCCTTCGACGAGGTCGCCCGCCTCGGTGAGGGGCACGGCCGTTTCCTGAAGGAGCCGGTCGATGAGCGCGTCCTCGCCGTCGAACTTCTGGTAGCTCAGCGGGTTTGACGCGCACAGCCGATGGTTGATCACCAGGCGGGAGAGCAGCAGCCGACGGGCGTCGCCGCCGGCGGCCCCGAAGTCGGCGCCCTCGATGGCCAGCAGGACCGCGGTGATGGCGTTGTACAGGCCGGTGGCCGCGGTGCGGCACTCGGCCTCACCGTCCGGGTCGGCCGCGAGCTCGACCGCGAATTCCAGGGCCCGGTCCAGGTAGCGGGCCAGCTCGGCGCGCAGACCGTCCGGCACCGCCGACGCGGCCAGCAGGGCGTGCAGGGCGGCGTGCACGGCCTCGTCGCCCTTGTTCTTCTTCACCGCGCGGGTCACGGCGTCGAGCGCGTTGATGTTGCTGGTGCCCTCCCAGATGGTGCCGAGTTGGGCGTCGCGCACCAACCGGGCGTGCACGAAATCCTCGATGTAGCCGTTGCCGCCGCGCACCTCCAGGGCCCCGGCGGCGACCTTGATGTTGTCGCGGCAGGCGCGGAACTTCAGCAGCGGGGTGATCAACCGCAGGGTGGCGTCGTCGCCGACATCCATCAGATGCGCGGCGTAGGTGACCATCGACAGGGCCTGCTCGGTGGGCACCATGATCTTCATCAACTGCCGCCGCAGCAGCGGCTTGTCGATGATCTTGCTGCCGAACGCACTCCGGCTGCGGGCCACGACCATGGCCTCGTTCAGGCAGCGGCGCATCATGGCCGCGGCGCGGGCGCCGTGCGAGATCCGACACAGGTTGACCTGCTCGATCATCTGGGCGAATCCGCGCCCCACGTCGCCGACCAGGTAGGCGGTGGCACCGTCGAGCAGCAGTTCCCCGCTGGCCATCGACCGGGTGCCCAACTTGTCCTTGAGGCGTGCGATCCGGTAGCTGTTGCGGGTGCCGTCGGGTAGCCATCTCGGCATGGCGAACAGGCCCAGCCCCCGCGTTCCCGGTCCGGCGCCGGTCGGCCGGGCCAGGATCATCACCACCTCGGCGTCGGTGTGCGAGCAGAACCATTTGTCCCCGAACAGCTTCCACTCCTCGAGCCCCAACGCGTTGCGCCCGACGGGCTCGGCGGTGGTTTCGATGGCGCCGACGTCGGAGCCGCCGGCCTTTTCCGTCATGAACTGCGCGCCCTTCCACAGG
Source organism: Mycobacterium talmoniae (assembly GCF_001854525.1). Classification (NCBI taxonomy): domain Bacteria; kingdom Bacillati; phylum Actinomycetota; class Actinomycetes; order Mycobacteriales; family Mycobacteriaceae; genus Mycobacterium; species Mycobacterium talmoniae. The sequence goes on along the minus strand of NZ_MLQM01000041.1, from coordinate 29,276 downwards.
GCGGCCGGATCTTGGGACAGCATCCGCGGCAGCAGATAGCGTTGCAGCGCCGTGCTGCCGAAGCGCCCGATGATGTAGGCCGAGGTGTCGGATCCGCTGACCGGGCACAGCAGCCCGAACTCGGCTTGCCCGAACAGATATTGCAGGGCGAACTTCACGCTGGGCGGGAGCCGATCGGGCCAGTCGAGCACGCCGGCGCGGTGGGTGACGGCGTGCATGCCGAATTCCTGGTAGGCGACCGTCTCCATTTCGCGGTAGGACAGGTGGTATTCGATCCAGTCCTCGTCGCGGCCGAACTTATCGCGGGGGTGCAGGATCGGCGGGTTGCGGTCGGCCAGCCGGGCCAGCTCATCGAGCCGGCCGCCGGCCAGAGCGCCCAGCCGGTCGAAATACGGTTGCAGGTGGGTCAGCACCTCCGGCGCCAAATAGCGGGTCATCAGATCGCGAAACGCGCGGTCATGCCGCCAGAAATTGATGCCCTGCGCCTCGTTGGCGAGGTGCCCGACCGGTTGCGGCGCGCTAACCGGGGCGGATTCGACGGTGGCAGTCATTGGCCCCTCCTACTTCGCGACGTGGAGGCTTGGTTCCCACGATAGGTCCGGCGCGCCGCCGGCGACAGCGGCTCAGCGGTGGCACAGCCGCTCGACGGAAAATTTCTGCTCGAGTTCGGCGTCGGCGATCAGTTCGCCGCGGCGCAGTTCGCTGATCGTGTGATCGACGGCGGCGGCGTAGTGATCGTGCCGCGACTTGATGGTCCGGCGGGTGCGCTCGGTGATCTCCCGCTGCTTTTCCGGCTTCCCGGCGGCGTTGCGCAGGTCGGTGGTGCCGGTGGTGACGGCCTCGGCGATGTCGGTCTGCGTTTCCAAGACGACGGCGTCCAAAAACTGCATCCGTCCCAGGATGAAGTCGTCGCCGCCGCGTGCGGTGGCGTGGATCAGGCGGGACGCCACGTCCTCATCGGTGGGCCACATCTCCTTCTCCAGCAGCGCATACGGGTCATCGGGCCAGGTGCTGCCGCCGGTCGGGTTCGCGCACGGCAACGGATGGTTCTTCCACAGTCGGGACAGCTCCACCCCCGACGTGGTCGGTTCCGGCGCACTGGTCACCGCCGCCCCGCCGGTGACTCGGTCGCAGGCCACGCCGAGCATCACCAGCGCCGTCGCACACCACGCCGCCAGGGCCAGTTTCCGCCCCGCCATCGCCCCATTCTGCGTCGCCGGTGGCCGCCCCGGCGGGCAAACGGGGACCGGCCTTAGCGCGCCCCGCGCACCAGCCGGCCGGGGCGCGCGCCGGTGTCGACGCCGTCGCGGCGGGTCACCACCCCGTTGACGATGGTGGCGGTGTAGCCGGAGGCACCCTGGACCAGTCGGTGTCCGCCGGCCGGCAGGTCGTAGGCCATCCGCGGGGCGTGCAGGGTCAGCGCATCCAGGTCGATCACGTTGACGTCGGCCTTCTTGCCTACGTCGATGACGCCGCGGTCGGTCAGACCGAACAGCTGGGCGGTGTCGTGGGCCTGTTTGCGGATGACGTACTCCAGCGGCAGCCGCGGCCCGCGGTGGCGATCGCGCGCCCAGTGGGTGAGCAAGAAGGTGGGATAGGACGCGTCGCAGATCATGCTGCAGTGCGCGCCGCCGTCCGACAGTCCCAGCACCCCGGCCGGGTGGGTCAACATTTCCCGGATCGCGTCGTGGTTGCCCTCGGCATAGTTGAACAGCGGCAGCATCAGCATCGCGCCGGCGTCGGCCTCCAGCATCAGGTCATACATCGTGGCCAGGGTGTCCTCGCCGCGCTCCCGGGCGATCGCGGCCACCGTGCGTTCACCGGTGGGCTCGTAGTCGGGCGGCTCCCCCAGCGCGTAGAGGCGATCCGCGGAGTGCTGCGCGAAGGCGAACATGCCGTCGAAGAGCACGGTGGGATCGATCGGCAGGTCGTCCTCGGCCAGGATGGCCGCGCGCACCGCGGGATCGGCCAGCCGGGCGGCCAGTTCGTCGCGGCCGCACTCGGCTTTGAGCCGCTGATAGGTCGGGCGGTGCGCGAACGCGTGGTGGCCGGGGAACCCCAGCAGCATCCCGAACGGGCGGGCCGCGACCTGCGGATGCAGCCGGCTGCCCGCGTCGTGGGCGGCCGCGGAGAGGTCGAGCTGCTCGCGCCACAGGTTCGGGTCGGCGTCGACCTGAATCAGGGCGAAGCTGAGCGCGCAGTCGATTTCGGCGCCGAGGCGCCGCATCCACTCCAATTCCTTCTTCGGTGCCACGATGTCTTCACCGGCCGCGCCTTGCGGCGCCAGCTCGAACACGGCGCCGCCGCCGGCGGCCATGGCGCGCCCCAGCGCGAACAGTTCGTCTTCGGCCGCGAACGTGCCCGGCACCGGTTCGCCGTCCATGGCGCGGTGCGCGAGCGTGCGCGACGACGAAAACCCCAGCGCCCCAGCCTCGATCGCGGCGCGCACCAAGCGGGACATCGCCGCGATGTCGTCCGGGGTGGCCGGCTCGTTGCGGGCGCCGCGCTCCCCCATCGCGTAGGCGCGCACCGTGCCGTGCGCGATCTGGCTGCCGACGTCGACGGCCAGCTCGCGGTTGCCGATCACGTCGAGGTAGTCCGCGTAGCTCTCCCAGCCCCAGGTAATGCCCTCGGTCAGCGCGGTGCCCGGGATGTCTTCCACACCCTCCATCAGCTCGATGAGCCACTGCTCACGCCCGGGTCGCACCGGCGCAAACCCGACACCGCAGTTGCCCATCACGACCGTGGTCACGCCGTGGGTGCTGGACGGCTCCAACACGTCGTCCCAGCTGACCTGCCCGTCGTAGTGGGTGTGGATGTCCACGAAGCCCGGCGCGACGATCTTGCCGGTGGCGTCGATGGTCTCGGCGGCCGCGCCGTCGAGCGGCGGGTCGCTGGGCCCGCGCCGGTGGACCGCCACGATCTTGCCGTCCTTAACGGCCACGTCGGCGTCGAAGCGGTCCGCGCCCGTTCCGTCCACGACGGTGCCCCCGGTGATCTTCAGATCGAACACGATTTCTCCTCATCCAGCCCTATCCGCCGCTACAGTGGCGAATGTAACACCGTTACAGAGATGAGCGCAGGGAGTTCGGGAGATGACGCCTCAGCCGACCGGCAGTTCCGGTAAGCGCCACGAGGCCGTCAGCGCCGAGGCGGTCCTGGACGTTGCGGGCCGGCTGATCGAACAGCACGGGGTGGAGGCCTTCACCATGCGCGGGCTGGCCGACCAACTCGGGGTGGCGGTGACCTCGATCTATTGGCATGTCGGCGGCAAAGACGCCCTCTTCGATCGCCTGGTGGACCGGTTGCTGAGCCAGATGGCGAACCTGCCCGTGGCGGGCGACACCGCGGTGCAGCGCATCGCGTCGCTGGCCCGCGCCCAGCGCGCGGCGCTGATCGAGCGGCAGCACCTGCTGCGCATCGCCCACGAACGCGATCGGACGCCGACGTTGTTCCTGCCGATCCAGCAGACGCTGGCCGCCCAGCTGGCCGAGCTGGGGGTGACCGGCGCGAAGGCCGCGCTGGTGCTGCGCGCGGTGCAGGTGCACGTCATCTCCTCGGCGGTGATGCAGTTTTCGGCGGTGCGCGGCGCCAAACACGACGAGGAAGATCCGGCGCTGTGGACCGACGACTGGCCCGACCGGGAACTCGTCGCCGCCCTGCAGTCCCCCACCGACTACGACGCGGTGTTCGAGTACGGGCTGGCGGCGCTGCTGGCGCCGCTCCCGCGGGGCGGCGAATGACGCCGTCGTGGTGTTGACCTAGCGTGGGGGGTGTAGCTGTGCGCGTTCGCGTCTAACGAAGGGGAGGTCGGTTTGAAAACCAACATGTTCGGCAACACGGGCCTTGAGGTTTCGCGGTTAGCCTTCGGCACCTGGGCCTACGGCGGAGACTGGGGGCGTTTCGATGAGGACGCCGCGATCACGATGATCCGCCGGGCCCGCGAACTCGGGTTCAACTTCTTCGACACCGCACAGCAATACGGCTTCGGGGAATCCGAACGCATCCTCGGTAAGGCCCTGCGCGACGACCTCACCCGAAACCGGGACGAGGTGGTGATCGCCACCAAGGGCGGGCTGCGGCCGACCGCGGACGGGCTGGTCCGCGACGCCAGCCCGGAATGGCTGCGACGCGGCGTCGACTCGAGCCTCAACGCGCTCGGCGTCGATCACATCGACTTCTACCTGGTGCACTGGCCGGACCCCACGGTTCCGGCCGCCGAAACCGCCGGGGCGTTAAAGGAACTCGTCGCGGCGGGCAAAATCCGGCACGTGGGCGTGTCCAACTACGACACCAAGCAAATCGAGGAATTCTCCGCCACGCTGCCGGTGGAAGCCGTGCAGCCGCCGTATCACCTGTTTCGCCGCGACATCGAGGACGAGTTGCTGCCGTATTGCCGGGCGCACAACATCGGCGTGTTCGTGTACGGACCGTTAGCGCACGGCTTGTTGACCGGAACCATCCACCCGGACACCACCTTCGCCGACAACGACTGGCGCAGCAAGAGCGACGTCTTCCGCGGTGACGGCTTCAAAGGCAACCTGGTGGTCGTTGACCAGCTGTCCCGGTTGGCCGCCGACCTGGGGGTCACGATCAGCCAGCTGGCGATCGCCTGGACGCTGGCCCAACCCGGGGTGAATGTCGCCATCGTCGGTGCGCAGCATCTCGGCTATCTGCAAGACAGCGCCGGCGCGGCCGACGTGTCACTGTCCGAGGCCGACCTCGCCGCCATCGAGGAGATCATGGCCGCGGCGACTCCGGTCGGTGGGCCGACGCCGGAAATGTCGCGGGAAGCGGGTTAGCCGAACAGCACGGATAGCTGAATACAGACAGGCCAGGGCCGGCGGCCCTGGCCTGTCTGTATTCGGTGGAGCTGCCGGGAATCGAACCCGGGTCCTACGGCATTCCCTCAAGGCTTCTCCGTGCGCAGTTCGCTGTGCCTCTACTCGGACCTCCCGGTCACGCGAACCAGCCGAGATGACGATCCCAGTCGCTGTGGTTGTCCCGTTACGTCCCGCGACCGGACGTAACGGTGGATCCCTCTAGCTGATGCCAGGGTCCGGGCCGAGGGCGCTCCCGGTCTGACAGACCAGCCGTCGCTTAGGCAGCGAGGGCGTAGTCGCGCTGATGAGAATCGGCGCTTAATTGGTTGCAACGACGCTTACGGTGGTCTCTTGCCTGCACCGGCACGCTTCCCTTGATTCGATGCGCGAAGTCGAAACCGTTCAGCCCCTCGCATCCCCGCCGACCTTCGGCAGGACTATTCATGGTACGCGGTCTGCAACGAGATGCCAGCGCATTATCTTCCCGCGTCGATGGCCGTTCAGTGTGCATCCAGGGCGGTCGGCATGTTGGGTGTGCGTTCAGGGCGGCGAGACGCCGCGCAGCCCCGCCCTGGACGCACAATCAACGCCGTCAGCGCACACTCAACCGGGCAGGCCGACCGGTCGTCGCCGAGCGTGCATCCATGGCGGGATTTCGCCGGATTTTCCGCCACAGGCGCACACTCGGCGACGAAGGGCGGCAGAGGCGCCGCAAAAGCGTCACCGGATGGTGATCATCGCCACCGCGATCATCGCCAGCACCATGCCCACCACCTGCCAGCGGTGCACCCGCTCCCGCAGCACCACGATCGCCAGCACCACCGTCGCGGCCGGGTACAGCGCGATCAGCACGCTGGCCAGCGACAGCAGGGCAACGTGCAACGCCAGCAGCATGGTGACGTTGGCGACGGTGTCGAGCAGTGCGGCCAGCAGCGCCAACCGCAGCGGGGTGCCGGACGGGATCTGCAGGTTGCGGCTGACCGCGGCCACCACGACCACCATCACCGACGCCGCCGCCCGCGCGAACAGCAGCGGCCATAGCCGCGACTCCATCGGGGTCTGGTCGATGAACACGAAATTCAACCCGAGCGCCAACCCGGAACCGATCGTCAGCCACGCCACCTTCCGGGTGAACCGGTGCGGTTTGACGTCCTCGTCGGTGGCTTCCCGGCTGATCAGCACCACCGAGACCAGCGCCAGCACGATGCCGGCGGTGGCCAGCGGCCCCGGCCGCTCCCCCAACGCCACACCGACCCCGACGGGCACGGCCGCATCGACCACCGCCGACAGCGGGGAGACCACCGCGATCGGGCCCGAGCCCAGCGCCGCATAGAACCACCAGATGCCCAGTGCCTGGCTGATCCCGCCCAGCGCGCCCCAGATCACCGCCTCGGCGGTGATCGGTCCGCCCTCGACAACAGCCAGCACCCCCAGCAGCACCATCGCGACCGGGGTGGACACCAGCACCACCCGCAGCGCCACCACGCGCCGCGAGGCGAGTCCCCCGACGAAGTCGCTGACACCGAAGTTGGCCGCCGACACCAGCGCCAACGCCGGCCCAGCGGGTGCGCCGATCAGGACATGCCCTTGACGCGTCGACCCATCGCGCGGGTGATCTCCCGCTGGGCATCCCGGCGGGCCAGGTCCTGGCGCTTGTCGTGGGCCTGCTTACCGCGGGCCAGCGCCAACTCCACTTTGACCTTGCCGTGCAGGAAATACACCGACAGCGGAACCAGGGTCAGGTTGCCGTCGCGCAGTTTGCCCACCAGCACGTCGATCTGGCGGCGATGCAGCAGCAGCTTGCGGTTGCGCCGCGGCGCATGGTTGGTCCAGGTGCCGTGGTGGTACTCCGGAATGTGCATGTTGCGCAACCACACTTCGCCATCGTCCACGGTGGCGAACGCATCGACCAGGGAGGCGTGACCTTCCCGCAAGCTTTTCACCTCGGTTCCGACCAACGCCACACCAGCTTCGAACACCTCCACAATGGCATAGTCGTGCCGCGCCTTGCGATTGGTGGCCACCACCTGTTTGCCGGAAGTCTTTTCGCCGCTGGACTTTTTGGCCATTTGGCTACCGCCGTACGTAGAGACGCAGCGTCACATACGCGGTCACCCCGGCCATCGCCGCCCCGACCAGCAGCAGCCAGGGTGAAATGTAGAGGATGTCAAGGTATCCAATCGGGGCGAGCAAATTGGCCTTGTAGAACTGGCTCAACGCCTTGTCGAGGAACAACGCCCGCACCAACACCAGCCCGAAGATCGCGATGATGACACCGGCGGTGGCCGCCACCATCGCCTCGACCAGGAACGGCAGCTGGGTGTACCAGCGGGTGGCGCCGACCAGCCGCATGATGCCGACCTCGGTGCGCCGGGTGTAGGCCGCGACCTGAACCATGTTGGCGATCAACAGGATCGCACCGATCGCCTGCACCAGCGCCACCGCGAACGCGGCGCTGCTCAAGCCGTCCAGCACCGCGAACAACCGGTCGATCAGCTCCTTTTGGTTGAGCACCCGGTCCACCCCGGGCTGACCCTGCATGGCGGCGTCGAACTCTTGATGCTGCTCGGGGTGTTCCAGCTTGACGATGAACGACGACGGGAAGGTGTCCTTGCTGGCCACGTCTTTGAACTGCGGGAACTTGCGGATCGCGTCCTGGTAGGCGTCTTCGCTGTTGAGGTAGCGCACCGATTTCACGTCGGCCCGCGACTCGATCTTTTCGCGCAGCGCCTTACACGGGTCGGCGTCGCAGGTCGGGTCGTTGGCCGAGACGTCGGCCTGTAAGAACACCTGCGACTCAACCCGGTCCAGGTAGATGGCGCGGGAGTTGTCGGCCAGCCGGATCACCAGCAGCCCGCCGCCGAACAGGCCGATCGAGATGGCGGTGGTCAGGATCATCGCGATCGTCATGGTGACATTGCGACGAAGACCGGTGATGACTTCGTTGAGCAGGAAGCTGAAACGCACTTACCGATCCATTCCGTAGACGCCGCGCTGCTCATCTCGCACCAGCCTGCCCAACGACAGTTCCACCACCCGTTGTCGCATCGCGTCGACGATGTGGTGGTCATGGGTGGCCATCAGCACGGTGGTCCCGGTCCGGTTGATGCGTTCCAGCAGGTCCATGATGTCCTTGCTGGTCTCCGGGTCCAAGTTTCCGGTGGGCTCATCGGCCAACAGCACCAGCGGCCGGTTGACGAAGGCCCGCGCGATCGCGACCCGCTGCTGTTCCCCGCCGGACAGTTCGGCGGGCATCCGGTTGGCTTTGCCCGACAGCCCGACCATCTCCAGCACGTCGGGCACCACCCGGTTGATCATCTCGGGTTTTTTGCCGATCACCTCGAGCGCGAAGGCGACGTTGGCGAACACCGTTTTCTGCTGCAGCAGCCGGAAATCCTGGAACACGCAGCCGATCACCTGCCGCAGCCGCGGGATGTGGCGGCCGGACAGCTTGTTGACGTGGAACTTCGAGACCCGCACGTCGCCGCTGGTGGGGGTTTCGGCACCCAACAGCAGTCGCATGAAGGTCGACTTGCCCGAGCCGGACGGCCCGATGAGGAAGACGAACTCACCCTTGTCGATTTTGACGTTGACGTTGTCCAGCGCTGGACGCGCCGACGACTTGTACTGCTTACTGACATGGTCGAGGGTGATCATCACGGCACGCAGTGTAGCTGTGTGTTTCCTCGAAGCTGGTCAGGCTACCTCGGGGGTGGCGTGGTGGTGACCGTCGGCGGGGCAGGCGTCGGCGATTGCCCGGGAGCCGGACTGGGCGACTCGCCCGGCGGCGCCGGTTCCGAGGGGGACGGCGGGCAAAACGGCGGACAGAACGGCGGCGGCGGGGGCTCGCTGGACGTCGTCGGCGGCGCCGTGGTGGTCGGCGTCACGGTTTCGGTCACCGTCGGCGGTCGCACCGTCTCGGTGACCGTCGCCGGCGGCTGCTGCAACCGGCTGCGCGGCACCCACGTGTAGTTGGGGTCCGGCACGAAACCCGGCGGCACCACCTGCGGCGCCGGGACGGGTTTCGGCGGCGGCTGATACGCGTCGTACACCCACCACACCAGGAAAAACGCGACGATCAGCACCACGGTGGAGGTGCGCACGTGGCCGCCGAACAGGTAGGCCGGCCAGCCGCGTTCCCCGTCGGCGTTCTTCTTCAGCTTCGGCAACGTGACCTTCACCACGTTTACCCCGGCCCCTGCGTTTTGTCGGCGGCGGCCGTGGCCGGATGGGCGATCGCCTCCACGGTGGGGGTCACCCCGCCGGCGGTCACCACGCCGACCCGGGCCAGCGCCCGGACCACTTGCACGCGCAGCCGCCGCCCGACCTCGAATTGTTTGCCGGGCAGCGTGCGGGCCACCATCCGCAGGTTGACCGTGTCGACCTCGATGCTTTCCACACCCATCAGGGCCGGCTTGTCCAGCAGCAGGTCCCGCAGCGCGTCCTCGTCCCTCGCGTGCTCGCAGACCTGATGCAGCACGTCGTTGACCTGGCTGAGGTCCGCGGTGGTCGGGACCGGGATGTCGACGACCGCGCGCGCCCAATCCTTGGACAGGTTCAGCGAGCGGACGATGTTGCCGTTGGGGATGCTGTACACCTCGCCGTCGGGGGTGCGCAGCTTGGTCACCCGCAGCGTGACCTCTTCGACCGTCCCGAGCGCCTCGGTCGGTGCGCCCACCATGCTCAGCTGCACCAGATCGCCGAAGCCGTACTGCTTCTCGGTGATGATGAAGAACCCGGCGAGCAGGTCTTGAACCAGTTTTTGGGCGCCGAAGCCCAACGCGCCGCCCAGCACCGCGGCCGGCCCCACCAACGACCCCACCGAGATGTTGACGATGTCGGTGATCTGGACGGCGACCATGACGCCGAGCAGCACCAGTGCGACCCAGGAAATCACCGACGCGACCGCTTGGCGATGCTTGGAGGCCTCCGAACGCACCAGGGCGTCCCCGGTCTGGAACCCCTCTTCGAGGCGCCGGGTGATCTTCTGCGCCGACCAGGTGATGAACCGGGCGACCAGCACCGCCCCGATCAGCAGCAGGACGATCCGTAAGCCCTTGGCGATGATCCATTCGCCGATGTCACCGCGCCAGAAGTCGTGCCAGCGCTGCGCCAGCGAGAGGGCAAGAACGCTGGTGTCAGTCGTCATCGCGCCTGTTGCGCCACCGGATCCCGGCTTCCAGGAAGCCGTCGATGTCGCCGTCCAGCACGGCCGCCGGGTTGCCGACCTCGTACTCGGTGCGCAGGTCCTTGACCATCTGGTACGGGTGCAACACGTAGGAGCGCATCTGGTTGCCCCACGAGCTGCCGCCGTCGCCCTTGAGCGCGTCGAGCTCGGCGCGTTCCTCTAACCGCTTGCGTTCCAGCAGCTTTGCCTGCAGCACCCGCATGGCGGCGACCTTGTTCTGCAGCTGGGACTTCTCGTTTTGGCAGGTGACGACGATGCCGGTGGGAATGTGGGTCAGCCGCACCGCCGAGTCGGTGGTGTTGACCGACTGGCCGCCGGGCCCGCTGGAGCGGTAGACGTCGACGCGGACGTCGCCCTCCGGGATGTCGATGTGGTCGGTGGTCTCCACCACCGGCAGCACCTCGACCTCGGCGAACGAGGTCTGACGGCGGCTCTGGTTGTCGAACGGGCTGATCCGCACCAGCCGGTGGGTGCCCTGCTCGACGGACAGGGTGCCGTACCCGAACGGGGCGTGCACGGCGAACGTCGCGCTTTTGATCCCGGCCTCTTCCGCGTAGGAGGTGTCGAACACCTCGACGGGATACTTGTGCTGCTCGGCCCACCGGATGTACATCCGCATCAGCATCTCGGCCCAGTCGGCGGCGTCCACCCCGCCGGCCCCGGACCGGATGGTGACCAGCGCCTCGCGCTCGTCGTATTCCCCGGACAGCAGCGTGCGGACCTCCATGGCCTCGATGTCGGCGCGCAGTGCCTTGAGTTCGGCGTCGGCGTCGGCGAGCTCGTCCGCGCCGCCGTCTTCGGTGGCGAGTTCGTAGAGCACCGGCAGGTCGTCGAGGCGGCGGCGCAGGTCCTCGACGCGGCGCAGCTCACCCTGGGCGTGGGACAACTCGCTGGTCACCCGCTGCGCGTTGGCCTGGTCGTCCCACAGGTTCGGGTCGGACGCCTCGTGTTCGAGTTTCTCGATGCGACCGCGCAGACCGTCGACGTCGAGCACCCGCTCCACCGTGGTCAAGGTGGTGTCGAGGGCGGCGATGTCGGCTTGACGATCAGGTTCCACGTTTATTCAGGTTACCGGCGGCGGCCGGGTGGGTGCGTTTAGCATCGGGGGCGACCCACGATGCCCGTGCGATGACGACGTAACAGCCCCTTGCGCGCACCCGGGCACGAAAGAAGGTTCGAGTATGCGCCCCTACCATGTGGCGATCATCGGCTCCGGCCCGTCGGGGTATTTTGCGGCGGCCTCGCTGCTCAAGCTCGACGGGATCGACGTGCACGTCGACATGCTGGAGATGCTGCCCACCCCATGGGGTCTGGTGCGTTCCGGGGTCGCCCCCGACCACCCGAAGATCAAGTCGATCAGCGCCCAGTTCGAAAAGACCGCGCGCGACCCGCGGTTCCGGTTCTTCGGCAATATCGTGGTCGGTGAGCATGTGCACCCCGCGGAGCTGGCCGAGCGCTACGACGCGGTGATCTACGCGGTGGGCGCCCAGTCCGACAAACCGCTGCGCATCCCCGGCGAGGACCTGCCCGGCAGCGTCGCCGCGGTGGAGCTGGTCGGCTGGTACAACGCCCACCCGCACTACCAGACGATGGCGCCGGACCTGTCCCGCGGCCGGGCGATCGTGGTCGGCAACGGCAACGTCGCGCTGGACGTGGCCCGCATTTTGATCAGCGACCCCGACGAGCTGCGCAGCACCGACATCGCCGATCACGCGCTGGAGGTGCTGGACCCGCGCGGTGTCGAGGAGGTGCTGATCATCGGTCGCCGCGGTCCGCTGCAGGCGACCTTCACCACCCTGGAGTTGCGGGAATTGGGCGACCTGAAGGGTTTGCAGGACGTCGACGTGATCGTCGACCCCGTCGATCTCGCCGACATCACCGACGAGGACGCCGAGACGGCCGGGAAAACGCCCAAGCAGAACCTCAAGGTGCTGCGCGGCTACGCCGGGCGCGAGCCGCGCCCGGGTCACCGGCGCATCGTGTTCCGGTTCCAGACATCGCCGATCGAGATCCGCGGCGACGAGCGGGTCCAGCAGGTGGTGCTGGGCCGCAACGAGCTGGTCACCGACGAGAGCGGTCGGGTGGTCGCCAAGGACACCGGCGCCCGGGAGGTGGTGCCGGCGCATCTGGTGGTGCGAGCGGTCGGCTACCGGGGGGTGCCCACCGCGGGGCTGCCGTTCGACGAGCGCACCGGCACCATTCCGCACACCGACGGGCGGATCGACGGCACCCGCAACCAGTACGTGGTCGGCTGGATCAAACGCGGCCCGACCGGGGTGATCGGCAGCAACAAGAGCGACTCCCAGCACACCGTGGACACCCTGGCCGCCGACCTCGCGGCCGCGCAGCCCGCCGAGCGCGGCCCCGAGCACGGCGACGAGTTGCGGTCGTGGCTGCTGTCCCGGCAGCCGAAGCTGGTCACCGACGAGCACTGGGAGCTGATCGACGCCTACGAGCGCTCGACCGGCGAGCCGCACGGCCGGCCCCGGATCAAACTGGCCAGCGTCGCCGACCTGCTGCGGATCGGCCACGGCTGAAGCGTGGCGCCCTTTCGCCGCCGAGCGTGCACTCAGTTCAAAAATTCGGCCGGATTATCGCGCTGAATGCACGTTCGGTGCCGGCGGCCTCGAGCGTCACTGCACCGCGCTCAGCAGCGAACCGACAAGTGAGCTCAGCAGCACCATGGCCAGCGCGATCGCCATCCAAAAGCACATGTACCAGCCCTTCAGCAGCGACACGAACGGGCCGAGGATCGCCGCGGCGACCGCCGCGCCCAGGCCGCCCCACACCACCGGGTAGACGTAGTAGTTGATGCCGAACGGCGCCGGCGGGCAGTCGTCCTCGGCGCACACGTCATCGAGGAAGCCGAACAGCCGCGGCCACCAGTCGGTGGTGGTGGCCACCACGACCAGCAACGCCAACAGCGCGACGGTGCAGATCACATCCCAGGGCACGATCCGCAGCCGGATGATCCGCGGCTGGTCGTCGGCCACCGGCGCGGGGTCGGTGTGATCGCCCGCGGACGGGTCGGGCTGATGCGGCGGGGCCATGGCGCCCCATGTTCCCCGATGTCCGGCGTTCCCGCGACCGCGGGCCGGTTCGGTGAGCCGCCCGCCGGCGCCGCTAAACGCCCGGTTGTCACAAGACCCGACCGTGCCCGGCCCTGGCTCAGGCCGGGACCACGAACTCGGCGCCGGCGGCCAGCGCCACCTCGGGGCCGAAGAGCCTGGCCGGGGTGAACGCGCCGGGGCGCCCCTCTCCCTTGGCCAGGAGCTGGGCCACCTCGGTGACGGCGCCGACCGTGAACGCCATGCCCTCGCCGGTGCGCAGCCAGCCCTCACGCACGCGGCCGGACGGCCATTCGACTCGGGCGCGGCCCCAGGATGATCGGCGCGGGCGCTCCGTGGCCGTGGTCGTGGTGATGCGGGCGAGCCGCCGAGTGGCGAAGTCGGCCAGGCCGGGCAACCGCAGCACGCCACCGATCGCCGGCAGAGCCGCTCGGACGACCGGGTTGGCCGGGGCGAGAGCCGAGCCGCCGATCACCGACGGGGCGCCGCTGGCCCGCCAGGCCGCGAAGAGCTCGCCGCTGGCCAGGGAAGCGGTGGTGACCACGTCGCCGTCGGGGGTGGTCAATCGCTCGGCGGCGCGGCCGGCCCGGGTGCGCACCACCCGGCCCCGCCGCACCTCGCGGCCGCCGCCGCGCAAACCGTCCACGATGGTGGCGGCCAAGGCCTCCCCCAGGGCGCCGGGTTCGATCGCGACCGACGCGATTGCGTCGACCCGTACGCGCGACGGTGTCTCCTCGCCCGCCAGCAGATGCAGCAGGATGCTCTCGGTCGCCAGCACGCCGAAGCCGGCCCCGCAGACCAGCGTGCGACCGGTCGCCGCCGCCGCCCGATCCATGCCGTGGAGCAGCTCGAAGGCGCTCAGTTCGTTGGCGACGTCGACGTAGTGGGTGCCTGGCGGGCAGGCCCGCGCAACCTGCGGCGCCGTGACCGCAAACGGTCCCACCGTGTTGATCACCACGGTCGGCGCCTCGGCGGCCAGCCGTGCGCAGACCTCATCGAGCGAGCCGACCACCGCCCGGGCGTCCGGACTCACCTGGGTCAACCGCTCTCGATCACGGCCGGCCACCACCACCTCGGCGCCCGCCTGCTGCAGCCGCGCCGCCGCCTCCCGGCCGACCCGTCCGGTCGCGCCGAGCACCCAGATCTCACCCGTCATGTTCGCCTCCATCAGTCATGGCACGTCGTGTCATCACTATTGCACAGCACGGCACGGCGTGTCATCACTAGAATTCGGCGCATGGGTCGCTGGCAGCCGGGCGCACGAGAACGGCTCGAGCAGGCCGCGCTCGACCTCTTCCTCGAGCAGGGCTTCACCGAGACCACCGTGCCGCAGATCACGGCGCGGGCCGGGCTCACGACCCGTACCTTCTTCCGGCACTTCGCCGATAAGCGTGAGGTGCTCTTCGCCGGCGAGGAGTTGGTACCCGAGCAGGTGGCCCGCCTGATGGCCGAGGCCCCGCCCTCGCTCGGCCCGATGGAACTGATCACCGAGGGCCTGGCCCCCGCCGCGGCCGAAATCTTCGAGGGCCGCAGCCTCGACTACCTGCTACGCCGACGGGCCGCGATCGACGCCGAACCCGCCCTGCATGAGCGCGAGCTGCGCAAGTTCTCGCTGATGTCGGAGGCCCTCGAGCGGGGCTTCCGCGACCGCGGCGTCGACGACCTGAGCGCCCAGCTGGCGGCCGAGCTCGCCGTGACCACGTTCCGGATAGCGGTGACCCGCTGGCTCAACCAGCACGGCGACCCTGACCTGCCGACCACCATCAACCAGACCGTGGCGGCGATGAGGCACCTGATGACTACGCCGTTGACCTAGGGCTGCGTCCGCTCCGGCGAATCGAAATGCCAGTTGTCGGGGTTGCGCGGCGAGTACAGCACCGGGCGCAGCTCACCGATCGACGGCCACTGCTCGACGTTCATGGCCAGCCGCTGGTATACGGGGTGCTCGATGACGGTTGGGCCGCTGATCACCCCGGAGATGGTGACGTACTGCTCGCCGGTGGCGTCGGGTCGCGGGCTGACCCCGGTGATCAGCAGCGTGCCCGATTGCGCGCCGGCGCCCGTGCCGCGGCGCAGGAACCGGGGGGCGACAAATACCGCCAGGGTCGCGACGAGCAGCAACAGCACCCAGAATTCCCACACGAGGCCATGGTAGGACTGCAGCCATGATGCAGGACATGACGCTGGCGCTGGCCCTGGCCGACCGGGCCGATCGGCTGACGCTGGACCGCTTCGGCGCGCAGGACCTGCGGGTGGACACCAAACCGGATCTGACCCCGGTCACCGACGCCGACCAATCGGTCGAGGCGGCGTTGCGGGAGGTGCTCGCCGCCGAGCGGCCCGACGACAGCGTCGTCGGCGAGGAGTTCGGTGGACAGACCACGTTCACCGGCCGGCAGTGGATCATCGACCCGATCGACGGCACCAAGAACTTCGTCCGCGGCGTGCCGGTTTGGGCGAGCTTGATCGCGCTGCTGTCCGACGGGGTGCCGGTCGTCGGGGTGGTCAGCGCCCCCGCCTTGGGCCGGCGGTGGTGGGCCGGGCAGGGACTGGGCGCGTTCGGGTCCGTCGGCGCGGCGGCGCCCCGCCGGTTGTCGGTGTCGGCGGTGACCGAATTGGGCTCGGCCAGTTTGTCGTTCTCCAGCCTGACCGGCTGGGCCGCGCTGGGCCGGCGCGACCGGTTCCTGGCGTTGACCGACGCGGTGTGGCGGGTGCGGGCCTTCGGCGATTTCTGGTCGTACTGCCTGGTGGCCGAGGGCGCCGTCGACGTCGCCGCCGAACCGGAAGTCTCGGTGTGGGATCTGGCGGCGCTGGACATCCTGGTGCGCGAGGCCGGCGGAACGTTCACCAGCTTGGAGGGCACCCCCGGCCCGCACGGCGGCAGCGCGGTGGCCAGCAACGGCGTCCTGCACGAGGGTGTGCTGAGCAGGCTGTCCGCGGAGTAGCGTGGCCCCCACAAGGGCACGCCATGACCGTCATCAGCCTGGATGATCCGTTCACCGTCGCCACCGAACATTGGCATCGCCTCGACGACGGCCGGATTCAGTGCGACGTGTGCCCGCGGGCCTGCAGGCTGCACGACGGCCAGCGGGGCCTGTGTTTCGTCCGCGCCCGCGCCGATGACCAAATCGTGCTCACCAGCTACGGGCGCTCCAGCGGGTTTTGCGTTGACCCGGTGGAAAAGAAGCCGCTCAACCACTTCCTGCCGGGGTCGGCGGTGTTGTCGTTCGGCACCGCGGGCTGCAACCTGGCCTGCAAGTTCTGCCAGAACTGGGATATCTCCAAATCCCGCGAGGTCGACACCTTGGCCCGTGCGGCGACACCGGACGCCATCGCCGCCGCCGCCGACGAACTGGGTTGCCGCAGTGTGGCTTTCACCTACAACGACCCGGTGATCTTCTGGGAGTATGCCGCCGATGTCGCCGACGCCTGTCATGACCGGGGCATCAAAGCGATTGCGGTGACGGCCGGCTACATGTGCCCGGCGCCGCGCGCGGCGTTCTACTCCCACATCGACGCGGCCAACGTCGATGTGAAGGCGTTCACCGAAGACTTCTACCGGCGGGTCTGCGTCGGGCATCTGGCCGATGTGCTCGACACCCTGGTGTACCTGCGGCAGCAAACCGAGGTGTGGGTGGAGATCACCACGCTGCTGATCCCGGGGCGCAACGACGGCGACGCCGAGATCGCCGCCGAATGCGCGTGGATCGCCGAGCATCTCGGCACCGATGTGCCGTTGCATTTCACCGCTTTTCATCCGGACTACAAGATGCGCGATACCCCGCCTACCCCGTCGGCCACGCTGACCCGGGCGCGCGCTATCGGGCAGGCGGCCGGACTGCGGTTCGTCTACACCGGCAACGTGCACGACCCCGCCGGGGGCACCACCACCTGCCCGGGCTGCGGGACGGCGGTCGTGGTGCGCGACTGGTATGCGATGCGGCACTACGCGCTGACCGACGACGGCCGCTGCACGGCCTGCGGCCAGCGACTGCCGGGGGTCTACGACGGGCCGGTCGGGCACTGGGGGCGGCGGCGGTTGCCGGTTTAGGGGCGGCACGGATGTGAATTACCTAACAAATGCGCCGTACCTTACTCTGGAGTAAGATACGGTCTATCGCGCACTTCCCCAACGATGAAGGCTGCTGACATGACGAACACTGCGACAAACGGCTCCAAGGCACGCCGGCAGCGGACCGGCCGCGAAAGCGCCGTCGGGCTGCAAAAACACAAGCGTTCCGCCACCGACATCGGGCTGGCGCTGATCACGCCGCTGGTGGGTCAGGAGTTCCTGGACAAATACAACCTGCGTGACCCGCTCAACCGGGCGCTGCGCTACGGCATCAAGCAGACGTTCTCGGTGGCCGGGGCCAGCACCCGCCAGTTCAAGCGGGTGCAGGGGCTGCGCGGCGGGCCGACCCGGCTGAAGGCCAGCGGCCAGGATTACTTCGACCTGACCCCCGACGAGGACCAGAAGCTCATCGTCGAAACCGTCGACGAGTTCGCCGCCGAGGTGCTGCGCCCGGCCGCCTACGACGCCGACGAGACGGCCAGCTACCCGGCCGAGCTGATCACCAAGGCCGCCGAGCTGGGCATCACCGCGGTCAACATCCCCGAGGACTTCGACGGGATCGCCGCGCACCGCTCCACGGTGACCAACGTGCTGGTGGCCGAGGCCCTGGCCTACGGCGACATGGGTCTGGCGCTGCCGATCCTGGCCCCCGGCGGCGTGGCCGCCGCGCTGACCCACTGGGGCAGCGCCGACCAGCAGGCCACCTACCTCAAGGAGTTCGCCGGCGACAACGTCCCGCAGGCGTGTGTGGCCATCGCCGAACCGCAACCGCTGTTCGACCCGACCAACCTCAAGACCACCGCGGTGCGCACCCCCAGCGGCTACCGGCTCGACGGCGTCAAGTCGCTGGTGCCCGCGGCCGCCGATGCCGAACTGTTCATCGTCGCCGCGCAGCTGGGCGGCAAGCCCGCCCTGTTCATCGTCGAGTCGTCGTCTCCGGGCCTGACGGTCAAGGCCGACCCGAGCATGGGGATCCGCGCCGCGGCGCTGGGTCAGGTGGAGCTGGACCAGGTGTCGGTGCCGCTGAGCGCACGGCTGGGCGAGGACGACGCGACCGACGCCGACTATTCGGAGGCCGTCGCGCTGTCCCGACTGGGTTGGGCGGCGCTGGCAGTGGGGACCTGCCACGCGGTGCTCGACTACGTGGTGCCCTACGTCAAGGAACGCGAAGCCTTCGGTGAGCCGATCGCGCACCGGCAGGCGGTGGCGTTCATGTGCGCCAACATCGCCATCGAATTCGACGGGCTGCGGCTGATCACCTGGCGCGGCGCGTCCCGCGCCGAGCAGGGCCTGCCGTTCATCCGCGAGGCCGCGCTGGCCAAGCGGCTGGCCACCGACAAGGGCATGCAGATCGGCCTGGACGGCGTGCAGCTGCTCGGCGGCCACGGCTACACCAAGGAACACCCGGTCGAGCGCTGGTACCGCGACCTGCGGGCCATCGGCGTCGCCGAGGGCGTCGTCCTTATCTGAGTCCCCTAGACACCTGAGCTGAAAGTCCTGACATGGCAATCAATCTGGAAATGCCCCGCAAGCTCCAAAACGTCATCGAGAAGGCGCATCAGGGTGCCGCGGAGATGCTGCGGCCGATCTCGCGCAAATACGACCTGAAGGAAAAAGAACACGCCTATCCGGTCGAGCTCGACACCCTGGCCAACCTGTTCGAGGGGATCTCGGAGGCCAACGCCTTCGCGTTCGCCGGCGCCGAGGCGTTCACCGCCGGCGAGGACGCCGACAAGAACCGCAACGGCGCCAACATGTCCGCGCTGGTCAACGCCCTGGAGATCAGCTGGGGCGACGTCGCGCTGCTGTTGTCGGTGCCCTACCAGGGGCTGGGTAACGCGGCGATCTCGTCGGTGGCCACCCCCGAACAGCTCAAGCGGCTGGGCAAGGTGTGGGCGGCGATGGCGATCACCGAGCCGGGCTTCGGGTCCGACTCGGCGGCGGTGACCACCACGGCCACCCTCGACGGTGACGAGTACGTGATCAACGGCGAGAAGATCTTCGTCACCGCGGGGTCGCGGGCCAGCCACATTGTGGTGTGGGCGACGCTGGACAAGTCCAAGGGCCGCCCGGCGATCAAGTCGTTCATCGTGCCGCGCGAGCACCCGGGCGTCACCGTGGAGCGCCTCGAGATGAAGCTGGGCATCAAGGCCTCCGACACCGCGGTGATCCGCTTCGACAACGCCCGCATCCCCAAGGACAACCTGCTGGGCAGCCCGGAGATCGACACCGGCAAGGGTTTCGCCGGGGTGATGGAGACCTTCGACAACACCCGCCCGATCGTCGCGGCGATGGCGGTGGGCATCGGCCGGGCCGCGCTGGAGGACCTGCGCAAGATCCTCACCGACGCCGGCGTGGAGATCTCCTACGACAAGCCGTCGCACGCGCAAAGCGCCGCGGCCGCGGAGTTCCTGCGGCTGGAGGCCGACTGGGAAGCCGGCTACCTGTTGACGGTGCGCTCGGCGTGGCAGGCCGACAACAACATCCCCAACTCCAAAGAGGCGTCGATGGGCAAGGCCAAGGCCGCCCGGGTGGCCAGCGACATCACCCTCAAGGCCGTCGAAATGACCGGCACCGTCGGCTATTCCGAGCAGACGCTGCTGGAGAAGTGGGCCCGCGACTCGAAGATCCTGGACATCTTCGAAGGCACCCAGCAGATTCAGCAGCTGGTGGTGGCCCGTCGGCTGCTGGGGTTGAGCTCCGCCGAGCTCAAGTAACCCCGGCCACCCCGGCGCCACTTCGCCGCCGCCACTTCGCCGAGCAGACGTAGATTCGCACGATTCCACCGGAATTCGTGCGAATCTGCGTCTGCTCGCGCCGCTGGGCGCGCGCTCAGGGTTCGAGCAGCGGGGCGAACGTCGCGCAGACCGCGTCCAGCGTCGCGGTGTCCCGGGTCGACAGGGCGATCACGAACGCCCCCTGGATCAGCGCCAGCACGCTGTGCGACAGCTCCGCGGCGGAACGATCGGTACGCACGTCGCCGCGGCGTTGCCCCTCGGCCAGCAGCCGCGTCAGCGCGGCCTGCCATTCGGTGAGGGCGTGGGTCAGTTGCGTGCGGAAGGGCTCGGCGCTGGCCGCCAGTTCGGTGGAAAACTTGCCGGCCAGGCAGGCCCGCTGAAAGTCGGAGTGGACGAAGGCCTCGGTGAGGCCGGTGAAGTAACGGGTGAGCTTGGCGGTGGTGCTCAGCGTGTCATCGTCGGTCCACTGCGCCAACGCGTCGAGCTGCAGGTGCATGTAGCGGTCCAGCACGGCTAGACCGAACGCGTCCTTGGAGCCGAAATGGTGGTAGAAGGAGCCTTTCGGCACCCCGGAGGCGTCCAGGATCGCATCGACGGTGGTGCCGTGGAAACCGTTGGCGTAAAACGACTTCATGCCCTGCCGCAGCAGTCGCTCCTTGTGGGACAGGGGTTTTTCCGGTGCGGCCATCACATCCCTCTTGACGATTTGGTCTAGACTATTTAGTCTAGCAGCGCATGAGCTATGAAACCCTGCAGGTCCGTCGTGACGGCCATGTTCAGATCATCGGCCTCAACCGGCCCGAGAAGCGCAACGCGTTCGACGCCGCCATGCTGCGCGAACTCGCCGCCGCATACGGTGAACTCGACGCCGACGACACCGTGCGCGTCGGCGTCCTCTACGGCGAGGGCACGATGTTCACCGCCGGACTGGATCTGGCCAGCGTGGCCGGCGACATCCAAAACAACGTCTCGCTCGTCCCGGACGGCGGCATCAACCCGTGGCAAGTCGACGGCCGGCAGCTGTCCAAGCCGCTGGTCGCCGCCGTGCACGGCAAGGTGCTGACCCTCGGCATTGAGCTGATGCTGGCCGCCGACATCGCCGTCGCGGCCGAGTCGGCCACCTTCGCCCAACTCGAAATCGCCCGCGGCATTTACCCGTTCGGTGGGGCCACCATCCGGTTCCCGCGCGCGGCGGGGTGGGGCAACGCGATGCGCTGGATGCTGACCGCCGAGACCTTCGATGCCGCCGAGGCGCACCGCATCGGCATCGTGCAGGAGGTCGTGGCCGACGGCCAGCACCTGCAGCGCGCCCTGGACATCGCCCACACCATCGCCCGCCAGGCGCCCCTGGGCGTGCAGGCCACACTGCGCAGCGCCCGGCAGGCCATCCGCGCCGGGGAGGCCGCCGCCGAAGCCGACCTGGTCCCGGGCGTGCAGCGGTTGTTCACGACCGAGGATGCGGCGATCGGGGTGCAGGCGTTTGTGACCCGCACCCCCGCCGAGTTCGTCGGCCGCTAAGGGTCATCCCTCACGCGAGCGTGCGTGTCCCCGGCCGACACGCCGCGCCGAAACCCGTTTCGGCGCACGCTCGCCCATGAACTAGCTCGAAAAACGTCGCGGCACCCGTCCCCGCTCCCGCAGCCAGCCCGCCCGCGCCGCACCGTGCCACTTCAGCGACGCCGGAACCGCGGGCCAACCCGCCCGGATGACCGCACGCACGAACCGGTACGCCCGCTCATCGCCACGCGTCCAGGGGATCTCGAACCGGGCACGCACCGCCGCGGGGAGGCCGCCGAAGATCACCAGGCGCATCGGCGGCGCCAACGCGGCGCGCACCGGCCACGTCGGCAACAGGATCTGGGCCGCGGGTTTAAGCAGTGGATGGATCGGAAAGAACGGGGAAGTGCTCATATCCGGAATGGCGCGACGCTGGATGAACTCGATCAGGTAGTCCGACGCCGGGTTGGGTTGCAGCACCTCCCGGCAGTACCGGTCCGTCTCGGCGTCGAACGCGGCACGGTCCGCCGGCAGCACCGCATCACCCAGCCCGTACCGGCGATACCATTCGCAGCCCTCGCGGTAGAGCTGGTCACGGTCGGCCGCGGTGAGCCGGTGGCGGTCCCAATGGTCGGCAACGCGGTCCACCATCCGCTGAAAGGTGGCGTGCGCCCACCAGTAGGTGGACGGGTTCAGCGCGTGATAGCGCTGCCCGTCGGGCATGACGCCCTTGATGTCGCGGTGGGCGTCGCGGACTCGAGCACCGGTGGCGGCGGCCTGCGGGCCGTCGTAGACGGTGCCGAGGATGCCGGGCAGTGAGCGAAACACCCGGTCGACCGGATCGTCGAAGAAGTCGGAGTGCTCGATGAGCGCGTACCCGATGGCCGGGTGCATGGTTTGCAGCAGCCCCGCGGTGCCGCCCTCGAATGCGATGCGCATATCCCCGGCCCACCGCCACAGCAACGACTGCGAACCGAGCTCAACCCCGTCGCTGGCGACCGGACTGCCCATAACCACCGCTCCCCTGGGATTGCTGGCGCATCACCGCCGACCCTATCGATGACAACGCTCGTTGTCGAGATGGTCACGACACCCGCTGCGCACCGAAAACCCGCCCTTGCCCACACCGGAAACAAAAAGTAATGTCGCTTTCAGTTTTACGGCGCCGACACCGGGAGTCACCGATGGAATCCTTCGTCCACCTGCGCAAAGGCACCACACCCAGACGGCTGCACGCCGACCTCGACGGCCTCAAGGACGACGAACTGGGCCGCGGCGGGTTCACCGGCCGCACCGCCAATATGTACCGGCGCCACGACCCCACCGCCTACCGTGCCGACGGTCCGCTGCGCCCCGTCGACGTGCTGTCCTCCGAACTCAAACCCAGCGACGCCACCGACGCTACCGGCGGGCCGTTGCTGTTGTTTTCCAACCCGGACTGCCGCATCTCGCTGTCGCGCCGCAGCCAGGAAATGCCGTTCCACGTCCGTCATGTCGACGGCGACCTGCTGTGCTTCGTGCACACCGGGTCCGGGCTCTTGGAGACCGAGTTCGGCCCGCTGCCCTACCACGACGGCGACTGGATCTACCTGCCCAAGGCGACCACTTGGCGCCAACTACCCGCGGCTGAGACCACGCTGCTGATGATCGAGGCCACCGACGAGTTCCGGGTACCGCCTCCGGGTGCGCTCGGCCGCCACTTCCCGTTCGACCCGTCCCAGGTCACCATCCCCGAACCGGCGCCGATCGAGGGCGACGGCCGCGACGAGTACCCGGTGCGGCTGATCCACGACGGCGGCCCGACAACGCTGACCTACCAACACCACCCGATCGACGTCGAAGGCTGGCGCGGCGACAATTTCGCGTTCACCTTCAACATCGCCGACTACAACGTGATCACCTCCGATTCGGTGCACCTGCCGCCGACGGTGCACCTGTTCATGCAGGCCACCGGGGTGTGCGTGATGAACTTTCTGCCCAAACCGGCCGAGGGGGTGCCCGGCACCGAACGCACCCCGTGGTATCACCGCAACGTCGACTACGACGAGATCGCGTTCTTCCACGGCGGATCGCTGTACGGCATCCCGATGCCGCCGGGCCTGATCACCCACGCGCCGCAGGGGGTGCACCACGGCGCCCCGGAGAAGGCGCGGGAACGGGCGCGGCGCAAGTTCGACGAGTACGCGAAAGTCGACTGGCAGGTGATCGCCGTCGACACCCGCCGCCGGCTCACCCCCTCCCCCGAAGTACTGGCCAACGACCTGGGACAACACGCGTGAAACACGACTACGACCGCATCCCCTATCTGGTTGCCTACCAGAATGATTCGAGCGTCCGCGACGTCTATGGCGGGGTGGCCGAACTGGTGGTGCTGGAAAGCTACCTGCTCAAACCCAAGGACACCCCGAGCGACACCGTGCTGGTGTTCATGCACCCGATCGGCGGCGGCGCCTACCTGCCGATGATCAACGGCCTGGCCCGCGCCGGCCACCACGTCATCTACTGCAACAGCCGGTTCCGCGGCACCGACTCCGCGCTGCTGATGGAGAAGGTGGTCCAAGACCTCGGCGAATGCATCAAGGACGCCAAGAGCCGGCTGGGCTACACCAAGGTGGTGCTGGCCGGCTGGAGCGGCGGCGGGTCGCTGTCGCTGTTCTACCAACAGCAGGCGCAAAAGCCGACGGTGACGGCCAGCCCGTCCGGCGACGGCCCGGATCTGACCCAACTGGGCCTGATCCCCGCCGACGGGATCATGCTGCTGGCCGCGCACATCAGCCGGCACGGCACCATGACCGAATGGCTCGACGCCTCCATCCTCGACGAGGCCGATCCGACGCAGCGCGACCCGGAATTGGACCTGTACAACCCGGATAACCCCAACCAGCCGCCGTATAGCGCCGAGTTCCTGGACCGCTACCGGCAGGCGCAGATCGACCGCAACCGCCGGATCACCGCCTGGGTCAAGGACAAGCTGGCCGAGCTGAAGGCCGCCGGGCGCCCCGACGACGAGTTCGCGTTCGTCGTGCACGGCACCATGGCCGACCCGCGCTGGCTGGACCCGACGGTCGATCCGAACGAACGCACCCCGGGCACCTGCTATCTGGGTGATCCTCAAGTGGTGAACATGAGCCCGGTCGGGTTGGCCCGGTTCTGCACGCTGCGCAGCTGGCTGTCGCAGTGGAGCTACGACGACGCCCACGGCGACGGGGTGGACTGCGGCCGCGACATCGCGGTGCCCGCGCTGGTGATCGGCAACCTGGCCGACGACGCCTGCACACCCAGCCACACCCGCCGGCTGTTCGAGGCGATCGGCCACCCGGACAAGGAGATGCACGAGATCCCCGGCGCCAACCACTATTACGCCGGTCCCGAGCAGCGTGGCACCCTGCGCCAGGCGGTCGGCATCGTCACCGACTGGCTGGTGCGACACGACTTCGCGAGCGCCGGCACGTGACCCCGACCGGCGCCCTGGACGGCATCCGGGTCATCGAACTCGGCACGCTGATCTCCGGCCCGTTCGCCGGTCGGCTGCTCGGCGACCTGGGCGCCGAGGTGATCAAAATCGAGTTGCCGAGCGCCCCGGACCCGTTGCGCACCTGGGGCCAAGCCGAACTCGACGGGCATCATTTCTTCTGGACCGTGCACGCCCGCAACAAGAAGGCCATCACCCTGGACCTGCGCACAGAAGCCGGCCGGGAGCTGTTCCTGGAGCTGGTGGACCGCTGCGACATCATCGTGGAGAACTTCCGGCCGGGCACCCTGGAACGCTGGAACCTGGGCTACGACGTGCTCGCCGAACGCAACAAGGGCATCATCTTGGTGCGGGTGTCCGGTTACGGGCAGACCGGTCCAGAGGCGCATAAGGCCGGCTATGCGTCGGTGGCCGAGGCGGCCAGCGGGCTGCGCCACATGAACGGTTTTCCCGGCGGCCCGCCGCCGCGGCTGGCGCTGTCGCTGGGCGACAGCCTGGCCGGCATGTTCGCCGCGCAGGGCGCGCTGGCGGCACTGTATCGACGCACCGTGACCGGTGTGGGTCAGGTGGTCGACGCCGCACTGACCGAATCCTGTTTGGCCATCCAAGAATCCACCATCCCCGACTACGACGTCGGCGGGGTGGTGCGCGGCCCGTCGGGCACCCGGCTGGAGGGCATCGCGCCGTCGAACATCTACCAGTCCGCCGACGGCAGCTGGGTGGTGATCGCCGCCAACCAAGACACCGTGTTCGGCCGGCTGTGCAAGGCGATGGGCCAACCGGAGCTGGCCACCGACCCCCGGTTCGCCACCCATAACGCCCGCGGCCGCAACCAGGACGAGCTGGACGCCCTCATCGGCGCCTGGGCCGCCGCCCGCCAGCCCGGCGAGATCATCGAAACCCTCTCGGCCGCCGGAGTGATTGCGGGGCCGATCAATACCGTCGCCGAGGTGGTCGCCGACCCGCAGCTGCGGGCGCGCGGCATGATCGCCGAACACTATGACGAGAGGGTTGAGCGGACCGTTTTGGGTCCCGGGATTGTGCCGGTGCTCTCCGAATCCCCGGGCAGCGTCCGCAACGCCGGGCCGGCCAGACCCGGCCAGCACAATGACGAGATCTACGCCGGGCTGCTCGGCAAGACCGCCGAGCAGCTCGAGACACTGCGCGCCGAGGGGGTGCTATGACCCTGCCCAAACACGTCACCATCCGGGAGGTATCGCTGCGGGACGGCCTGCAGATCGAGCAGCCGGTCCCGCTGGCCGCCAAACTCGACCTGCTCGCCGCCGTCGCCGCCACCGGTGTCCGGGAGGTCGAAGTCACCTCGTTCGTGTCGCCCACCAAGGTGCCGGCGCTGGCCGACGCCGCCGAGCTGGCCGCCGAGCTGTGGCGCTACCCCGACATCGCGTTCTCCGCGCTGGTGGCCAGTCCCGGCGGCGCCAGCCGGGCCATCGCGGCCGGCCTGAAGTCGATCGAATACGTCGTCTGCGCTACCGATACCTTCAGCCAGACCAATGTGGGCCGGCCCACCGCGGAGGCTACCGCCGCGATCGCCGACATCACCCGTATCGCCCACCAGGCCGACGCGTCGGTGGAGGTCATCATCGCCACCGCCTGGGACTGCCCGTTCGAGGGGCCCACCCCGCCGCAACGTGTGATTGACATCGCTGCGGCGGCAACCGAACTCGGTGTGGATCGACTGTCCATCGCCGACACCATCGGCACCACCACACCGCGCCGGGTCACCGACCTGATCGCCGCGCTGCGCCCGGTCATCGACGGAATCCCGTTGGGCGGCCATTTCCACAACACCCGCGGCGCCGGGCTGGCCAGCGCCTACGCCGCGGTGAGCGCCGGCGTCACCCGGCTGGACGCCTCGGTGGGCGGGCTGGGCGGCTGCCCGTTCGCCCCCGGCGCCACCGGCAATATCGCCACCGAGGATCTGGTCTACCTGCTGCGGGACAGCGGCATCGAAACGAATATCGACCTGCCGGCCGCCATCGCCGCCGCCGAGACCGCCAAGGCGGTGGTCGGGCACGACCTGCCCGGCGCCGTGCTGCGGGCCGGCGACCGGAAACTGCCCGCGGACGATGACCGCTGACGCGGAGCGCGTGCTCAGTTCGAAGGGCCGCCAGACCCGGCAGGCCATCGAACAGGCGGCTCGGAAACTGTTCGCCAAGCGCGGGTTTCACGGGGCCACGTTGGCGGATATCACCTCGGCGGCGGGCAAGTCCCCCGCGGTGTTCTACCGCTACTTCGCCGACAAGGAAGACCTGCTGGCCGCGCTGGCGGAATCGTTTCTGCACGAGGTGGTCGCGCCGTCGGGGCTGAGCGTCCGGCTCCCGGACTCCCCGGAGGACACCGAGTTTTTCACCTCGGTGGTCACCGGCTACTGGAATATGTTCAAGCAAAACATCGGCATCATGATCGCGGTGGCCCAGCTGGCGGCCACCCAACAGCGATTCGCCGCGGTCCAGAATGAATTCCGGCGTTTTGGCATCGACATCGTCGCGGCGTCGGTGCGGCACGCCCAGCAGCAAGGCTACGGCCGCGACCTGAACCCCGAGCACACCGCGGCGGCGATCGCGTTGCTGTTCGAGAACTTCACCACCGTGGTCGCCGGCCCCTCTAGCCTGGGCCTGACGATCAGCGACGCCGAAGCGGTCGCCACCTTGTCGACGATCTGGAAAAAGACCCTGTACGGCTTCTAGCCCAGAAAGGAAATCAGCGTGGATTTCACTTTGCCCGATCACCTTCCGCGGCTGCTCACCGAGATGGACGCGTTCATCGAACGCGAGATCGCGCCGCTGCAGGCCGAGAACATGCAGTACTTCGATCACCGTCGAGAACATGCCCGCACCGACTGGGATAACGACGGCATCCCCACGCGGGAGTGGGAGGACCTGCTTGCCGAGATGCGCCGGCGGGCCGACCGGGCCGGCTGGCTGCGTTACGGGTTGCCGTCCTCGCTGGGTGGCCGCGATGGCACCAACCTCGACATGGCCGTGATCCGCGAACACCTGGCCGCCAAGGGGCTTGGTTTACACAACGACCTGCAAAATGAGTCGTCGATCGTCGGGAACTTCCCGCAAGTGATCATGATGGAGCACTTCGGCACCCACGCGCAGCGCCGGGTGTGGTCGGAGGCGTTGATCACCGGGGAGCGCTCGATGGCGTTCGGCCTGACCGAACCCAAGCACGGGTCCGACGCGACCTGGCTGGAGACCCACGCCGAACCCGACGGTGACGGCTGGGTGATCAACGGCCACAAACGGTTCAACACCGGGGTGCACCGCGCCACCCACGATCTGATCTTCGCCCGCACCTCGGGGGACCCCGGGTCCGCGCGGGGCATCACCGCGTTCCTGGTGCCCACCGACGCGCCGGGTTTCCATGTCCCGTACTACTGGTGGACGTTCAACATGCCCAGCGACCACGGCGAAGTCGAACTCAACGACGTCCGGGTACCCGCCGACGCGGTGCTCGGTGAGGTGGACCGCGGCCTGGAGGTGGCCCAGACGTTCCTGCACGAGAACCGGATT
Organism: Mycobacterium talmoniae; assembly: GCF_001854525.1. Lineage (NCBI taxonomy): Bacteria > Bacillati > Actinomycetota > Actinomycetes > Mycobacteriales > Mycobacteriaceae > Mycobacterium > Mycobacterium talmoniae. The sequence continues at coordinate 879 of NZ_MLQM01000041.1, read as the reverse complement.
CGGCAAGCGGCGTCCAGCCTGGGCGCCGCCCAATACTGCATCAACCGCGCCGCCGAGTACGCGACCGAACGCAACGTGTTCGGCAAGCCGCTGTCGATCAACCAGGCCGTGCAGTGGCCGCTGGCCGAGCTGCAGACCGAGGCCCAAATGGTGCGGCTGCTGGTGTATTACGCGGCCTGGCACCTGGACCGCGACCACCACCTGGAGGTGTCCGACAAGGTGTCGATGGCCAACTACCGCGCCAACCGGCTGGTCTGCGATGCCGCGGACCGGGCCATGCAGATCTTCGGCGGCCTGGGCTACAGCCGCCACGAGCCGTTCGAACACATCTACCGCCACCACCGCCGCTACCGGATCACCGAGGGCGCCGAGGAGATTCAGATTCGTCGGGTCGCGCAGCGACTGTTCGGGTTTGACAAGCGGTGATGACCCCCGACGCGTTGTCCACCCGGCTTCCCGCGGTGCTCGCGCCGGCGCTCGGTCCGGTGACGATCGCCGACCTGCGGGCGTTGACCGGTGGCGCGAGCCGCACCACGTGGGCGTTCGACGCGGTCACCGACCACGGCCGGCGGGCGCTGATCCTGCGCACCGGTCCGCCCGATGACGTGCACGCCAGCATGGAGCTGGAAGCGCGCGCCCAGGGCGCCGCCGCGGCGGCCGGAGCGCCCGTCCCGCACATCCTGGTCGCCGACAATTCCACCGCCGCGCTGGGCAACCCGTTTTTGATCTGCGATGCGGTCGGCGGCGAAACCATCGTCCGGCGCATCTTCCGCCACCTCGACGGCGCCGACGGGGACGCCGGGCGGGCCGGGGGGCCGCGGCGGCGCGCGCGGGGCGGGGGGGCGTGCCCCGGGCGGGGCGGCCGGGGTGGGGGGGGGG